>CAZKUB010000122.1:0-2156 GCA_964555835.1 uncultured Thermoplasmatales archaeon | reverse complement strand
ATATATTATGCCATCTGTTAGTGAACCATTTGGAATAACTGCTCTTGAGGCTATCTCGGCGGGTACTCCAACAATTGCTTCTAAAACCGCTGGTGTATGCGAGACTTTCAATAACTGTATAAAGGTTGATTTCTGGGATTCTGATGGGACAGCAAGCAAGATCATATCATTGTTAAGATATGAATCTTTAAGAAAAACACTAGCTGAAAACGGAAAACAGGAAGTTGAACTTTTTACTTGGGATAACGTTGCAGGAAAAACATTAGATGTTTACAAAGATATCGATATTGCGAGATTGAAAAAACAGCTTAAGGAGCGAGAAAAGATATATAAGTGGAATCAAAAACTTGCTTCCAGCATCTATAACTCAACGTTAGCTCTGAAAACTAAGAAGGTGAGAAAATCTAAATGTTAGGGACGGTTATATCGTCTAATTCTCTTTTTTAGGAGGAAAAAATATGGTAAAAATTTGCAGATATATTTGCTGTAGGAAAAAAATTAGAAACAAAAATATACTAAAAAATCAGATAATCGAAGTTTATAAAGAGGTTGTATAATGACATCAATCTGTTTATATTTCGAGGTACATCAACCGATGAGATTAAATCATTTTTCGGTATTCAACATAGGTGCGAACCAGGATCAATCTTCTGACTATTTTAATGATAAACTTAATCAAGAAATTTTTGAAAAAGTTGTAAAAAAATGTTATCTTCCTACGAATAAGGTATTGCTTGATTTGATCAATAAATATGATGGTAAATTCCGGGTTTCATTTAGCCTGACTGGTACGTTCATCGAATATTGTGAACGTTATATGCCTTCTGTTCTTGACAGTTTTAAAGAATTATTTGCTACAGGTGCTGTTGACCTCCTCGAGGAGACATATTATCATTCACTTTCAAGCATGTATGACGATCTTGATGAGTTCGAAAAGCAAGTACACATGCATCGACAGATGATAAAAAGAATATTTAATTATAAACCAAGGATATTCAGAAACACTGAAACAATTTATGATAACCGGATAGCTAAAAAAATCACTGAGTTGGGATATAAAGGAATTATCACTGAGGGCGCGGATAAGATTTTAGGAGGACGCTCACCGAATTATCTGTATAAACCAGTTAATACAGACCTTAAAGTGCTATTAAGGAATTATAAACTAAGTGATGATATAGGTTTTAGATTCTCTACACATAATTGGTCAGAGTTTCCTTTAACCGCAGATAAATATGCAAAATGGCTATCACGTTGTGAAGGAGATATAGTTAATTTATTCATAGATTATGAAACATTTGGAGAACATCAATGGATTGAAACAGGAATATTTGAATTCCTTAAACATCTACCTAGTGAAGTATTGAAACATAATAATCTAGATTTTGTGACAGTTAGTGAAGCAGTTGAGCGATACAAACCTGTTGGAGAAATAGATGTTCCCTGGGCAATTTCATGGGCTGATGAAGATCGTAATGTATCTACATGGCTTGGAAATGAAATGCAAAAAGCTTGTTTTGATGAATTAAAAAACATTGGCAATAAACTTAAAGAAAAAGGTAATGAGAAATTACTTAAAATCTGGCGTTGTCTTCAAACATCAGATCATTTATATTACTGTTCAACAAAAGGTCTTGCTGATGGAGATGTTCATGCTTATTTTAGCCCATATGAAAGCCCTTACGAGGGTTTTATGAACTATATGAATATATTACAAGATTTAAAACAGAGAGTAGTGTTGTAAAGATTGAGGGTAGTGAAATATGCGGATTTATGATGATATTTACCAGGCATGATAATATTATTCTTGCACAGTAATTCTAATATGTATTTAGGGTTTAAATCTCTTTTTTAAGGAGAAATAATATGACAGATTGTGAAGAATGTAAAAATAAATTAGGTATTCTAGAAGGGTATGATCACCCTGCATTAGGTAAAAAGTTTTTAGTATGCGGAAAATGTTTTGTAACCGTAGACAAAAGTATGCAAAGATGGAGCAAGTTTTGTCTTTCAGATTCATTCAACGCAGAATCAACTAAGATTGACATTCAAGATGCGTGGAATAAAAATATATCATATGATCTTTTGTTACAAAAATGGTTTAGCAATCTTTGGATTAAAATAGGGCATCAGGATGCATAGATAGAATAAGATGT
>CAZKUB010000121.1:0-5065 GCA_964555835.1 uncultured Thermoplasmatales archaeon | reverse complement strand
AACATCGTTTCCAACACCATCACCGGGAAGCCAAGCTATTTTATATTTTGCCATGGTGTGCTGTAATCAAAAAGAGTGTTTTAAATCTTTTGAAAGCTATGCCAAAAGTAAGATCTATCTTTGAGAAGGGTGCTGTGTTTAACTACTCACTTGGAAACTATTTCCTAAGCTCGCCAAGTGTTGTAACACGCTCTGCAAAAGCATTATGTTTATGAATAGATTCTTCACTTTCACTTCTTACAACAGCAATTACATCATCTGGTAAATCCTTATATTTTATCAAAATCTTACTTAGGATATCTCTTACTACATCTTCTACAAACTTAGGGTTTTTATGTGCATTATATACAAGATTTCCTTCCTCATGACGTTTTAGAATACCAAAAGTCGGGCTGCTGAAAGACTCCTCTGTAATCTCGATTAGATCATTTGCGTCAACCGATTTGTCGTCCCCTGGAACTTCTACCATAAGCGTAGTTATATTACGCTGATTATGAGTAGGAGCAATATCGTTGTTATTATAGTTTCCAATGGTCTTTATCACCTCACGAGCACATGGACAAGCAGTCATTCCGATAACCTTTACACCAATAAGTTTTTTGACAGTTCCTTTACCATTGGCCCTTGCTTCGGCTACTAGTTTATAAGGTTCAAGATTTTTTTTACCTGAGGGATAAGTCCTTTCATAAAAATAATCTGCTTCTGCTTTTACCTCAGATAGTGAAGCATAATCATGTTTGGTAAGTAAAAGTTTAGCAGTTTTTGCACAAAAACTTTCAAGATCAGATACAGGCTTTTGAAGATTTGCATCAATTATCTCTGATACCAGTTCGAGATTGCGACTCATATGACTGCCTTTTTGTGATGCAGGTAAATCAACAAAAAGATCCATTTTTACAACCAAGGGTATCGCGTTTTTGCTCCCGGGTCTTTTAATATAAACAAGTTTTTTTACACCGGTAACTCCTACTCTTGTAAGTTTGAAATTTGATAATGATGGGCCAGATTGCACATCTGGAAGATCTATCGAATTCATAATTTATTACCAGCATCGCAAAAAGAATAGTATTAAAATATGTTTTGCTTTCAACTCACAATTGCAAAAAGTAAAATAAATGTTCTGTCATTCTGAGGTTGCGTTTTGCCGCTGTGGCTTAGAGGTATAGCGATTCCTTGGTAAGGAATAGGTCGCGGGTTCAATTCCCGTCAGCGGCTTGATTTTACATTTTTTCTCACGTGGAAACACACTTTTTAGCAAATATACAGCACCAAGTTTTTTCTAGAATTAGATAGTTTATAACTAAAAATCACAAAATATATTTAAGTTTTGTTTGATTCCTAGTTTTAAAAAACTATCAAGTAAAGACGGTTTATGTATCTTTATTAAAACATAATTGGGAGGTTTACAATGGAAAAATGGTCATCAAAATTTGGATTTATCCTAGCAGCAATTGGATCTGCTGTTGGTATAGGAAACATCTGGCGTTTTTCTTCAGTTGTTGGACTAAACGGGGGAGGGGCCTATCTTATTCCCTTTTTAATTGCTGTATTTTTATTTGCTTTACCCTTGATGATGCTTGAACTTTTAATTGGACGATATAAAAAGGGAACAGTAATATCTGCATTTGGTTCAGTACGAAAACAATTTCGCATCTTGGGATGGATTGTTGTTTCAATTGGATTTATTATCCTGAGTTATTATCTAGTAATCACTGGATGGATTGTAGGATATCTTGTTTCATCCATTAGCAACTCTGGACTTGAATTTGTTGATTTTACCGCGTTATATCAACCACTTATCTATTTTGTCTTTGTGGCTCTTATCACTGGGCTTATCATTTCATTTGGAGTGAAAAGAGGAATACAACGGATATCTACAATACTCATGCCTTTTTGCTTTATATTACTGATTATATTAGCCATTTTTTGCACCACGCTTAGTGGATTTGGAGACGGCATAAACTTTTTTTTAACACCGGATTTTTCAGTACTTGCTAACCCTTTGATATGGGCTGCAGCTTTTGGTCAAGCATTTTTTTCACTATCAGTTGGCTCAGGGATACTTTTAACCTATGGAACATATCTAGATGAAAAAACAGATATTGTTCAATCATCTCTTATTATTACTTTCGCGGATCTTGCGGTTGCTTTTCTTGCGGGTATTATTATATTTCCTATTGTGTTCACCTTTGGTTTAGCCCCCGGTATGGGTGCTGAACTAGCTTTCACAACACTACCCTTGGCTTTTTCACAGATACCCTATTATGGGCAGATACTTGCAATTGCATTTTTCCTATTGTTGTTTTTCGCCGCGTTAACATCAAGCATAAGCATGTTGGAGGTAAGTGTAGCTTCAGTGATGGAAAAAACATCGTTTTCACGACGGAAAACAAGCACGATTCTCACCCTGCTTATTATTTTAGTGGGGTTGCCTGCTGCATTAAGTTATTCATCAGTTAATCTTACTGTTTTTGGAGCAAGAATTCTGGATGTTTTAGATGAAACACTGGGAACAATAGGTTTACCTATCACAGCATTACTTATCACTCTTGTATTTACCTGGTTTATCCAAAAGAAAGTAATCACCGAAGAGCTACAAGACTCAGAAAAATGGACAAACCTGGTATTATATACTGCAAAATTTGTTATTCCTGTAATTCTTATTATCACAACAGTTTCTCAACTTGTTTTAACAGTTGATTTTGGCGGATGGCTCCTTATAAGTGATACACGATTACTAAGAGGGATCGCCTCAGGATCATTAGGATTCATCTTACTGGGGGCAATGCTGGGGCTGTTATTATTTATTGAAAGAGTATTACATAGATATCAAAACAGATAGAAAAACATTACACGTAAGAATAAATATTATCTACAAAAAGTTCATATGTTATAAACATATTATTACTTGAGTAGAGGAGAGAAAATATATGGCTTTAAAGATAATCGGATCAATGGCACAAGATATTGTGGTTCTTATCATATCCGCAATCGTTCTGGTTTTGATTGGTTTGATTTTTTACACCATTGATTTATGGATCATCAAATTTGCAGCGGTTGATCTCTTTGGTTTAGATGTCAGTGGTGATTGGCTTGTGTTATCTGCAGCTATCTTATCTGCTGCAGCTATGATTGGTGGTTTCAGCCGTAGCAGAAAAATGTGATTTTTTTTTATCCACTTTTTTGTTAATGCTACTGTTGTTGCTCAAAAAGATAACATTTGTTATCTAAATCAAAATCTTTTAATTATAGGCATAGTTTATAGGCCAAAGCATGAATAAAAAATCTTTAAAAAATCTAGCAATGGCTCTAATCTTTGTAGCATTTATTGTAGTTATAGGTTTAGGTCTTATAAACGCAGGTATTATAACTACGGAAGCACCTGAGTTAAAAGATGATCAAATTCAAGTAACATTAATCATAGATTATGGGGATAACAATATAGATAGATATGAAGTTGAAACTACTAGTACAACAGTTTATTTGTTATTGATGGATGTCGCTGAAGAACATAATTTTGATGTATTATCAACATATTACGAACAATTTGATAGCCACTTTATAGAGTCTATAAATTCAGTAGGTGGAGAAGGAGACGTGTATTGGCTATATTATATAAATGGAGAGCCAGGAATAATAAGTGCAGATGCTCAAATTGTAGAAGATAGTGATATCGTAGAATGGAAATACGAGAAATCTGAGTATTAAAAAATAAATTTAATAAATAACATAAGGTATTACTAAATTTGAGGGAAATATACAGATGATAGATATAATAAAGAATAATAAATCAAAGATAACTATTGCCTTGCTTCTAATAATGCTTGGAGTGGTTGGAAGGCTAACACTTTCAGGACTATTGCCAAAAACCCCGTCTTTATATCTGAATATAGGTGGTATTACACAACCCCTTTTCATGATGGATCTATTCTTTATAGTAGCTGTGATAGCACTTTTAAGTGGATTGCTTTTAGGCGGTTATTACACATTTATCATACCACTTTCTGTAATGCTAATAACAGATTTAATCATTGGAAACAGTTATATTTTCTTATTCACGTGGTCAGGATTTATAATGATCGGTCTAATAGGGTATATGCTCAAAGTAAAAAACAAATTTACAATACAAAAAATACCTACTATTTTTGGCGCGGGTATTGCAAGTGTTATCCTTTATGACCTGTGGACAAATTTTGGATCGTGGCTTGGTTGGTATCCACATAACCTTGCAGGACTCTCTGCTTGTTACATAGTTGCATTACCATTTATGCTATGGCATATACTTTCAACAACAATTGCAATTGCAGTAATAGTTCTGCCAATTTTATATCTCAAAGAACATAATATACTTAATGTAGATTACAGCATAAAAGCAATGGAAAAAAAGATATCTGCAGCACTTTTGGCAACTATAATGTTTGTTTCAATAATTCTTGTTATAGTATAAAACAAACATTTCTTCTTTTATTTCTCCTTAAAACTTATTTTAATCTTTTTTTTATTAACGGGTACCAGTTTTTTTAACTGTATTGTTACATCTCTCTTTGGCTTGTATTCATCAATTGGTTTTTTAGGTGTATTGCCGTTTACTTCATATATATAGTATCCTTCTTCACCATCTATGGATGTAACATATCTATGTTTTCCTTGAGTTTTTATTTTAATGCCTGGAAGTTGTTGTAACGCATCAAAAATAGAATTATTTTTTTCTATTTCTACATCATGCTGCTGGATAAAAGGCTCGAATGCTTTTTCTAAAATCTCAACATCTGCAGAAAAAATATGCATGTTTCCAATTATTTTTCGTTTAACTAGTCCTACTTTTTCAAGTAGCATAATATGTCTTGAAATGACTGGTTTTGATATATCAAGCTGCCGTGATATCTCAGAAAGATGCAGCTCTTTGTTAGCAAGAATCTTTATTATTTTAATTCTTGATTTGCTGCTCAGTGCTTTAAATAAATCATTGCTGTCCATTTTACTAACGTTTGTTATTAAAATGGGTATTATTTAAAAACCTTTTCCCCAATATTATCTTTTTTCATTTATTGATTTAATCATTTCT
>CAZKUB010000120.1:0-2922 GCA_964555835.1 uncultured Thermoplasmatales archaeon | reverse complement strand
CATCTAACCATGTCAACAAGGTTTCCACCCCATGTCGAGTTAAGACGACTTGAAACGTTGAAAACATTATCTTTAACTTCATCAACACGACTGTTAACCATTATCCCGCAGACCTGGGTTTTTTTACCAAAAGCAATGATATCGGGTTTAAATCCAAAATGTTCATAAGCCCACATTTTACCTGTAAGACCCACACCGCTTTGAATCTCGTCAAGGATAAACATCATCTCATGCTCATCACAAAGACACCTGAGACTCTGGAAGAACTCTTTCCTAAAATGATTATCCCCACCCTCACCCTGGATTGGCTCTATTATAAGTGCTGCTATATCATCTGGGTTTTCCTCTACTGCTTTTTTAATTTCTGCAACGGCTTTCTCCTCTAGTTTTTCAACCTTTGAAAGGTTTTCAGGGTTTAGTGGAAAGGTAATCTTTGGATTTGTAATTCTAGGCCATGAAAACTTTGTGAAATATTTTGTTTTGTTTTTGTTAAAAGTATTAGTCATACAGATTGTATAACCGGTTCTTCCATGAAATGCTTCTTTGAAATGAATTACCTGTGTGCCAAGCTCTTCTTTTTTTCCTTTTTCAAAGTTTTTTCTTATTTTCCAGTCAAAAGAGGTTTTAACTGCATTTTCTACTGCAAGAGATCCCCCGCTTATAAAAAATAAATGTTTGAAATAATTTGGCACTGCTTCTTTTGAAAAAGTATCTACAAAATCGGCCATTTCAGTTGTATAACAATCAGAGTTTGTTGGATTGTTTACTGCAACCTCACCTATTTTTTTTATAAACTCAGCCGTATTTAGTTTTGGATGATTAGTACCAAGTGGTGCTGATGCAAAAAATGAGAAACAGTCAAGTAAATATCTATTGTTTTTAGAGTCGTAAATCTGGCATCCTTTACTTTTTTTAGAATCAAAGACAAAGTCAAAACCATCCACAAGCATATATCTTTTAAGTGTTTCATGTACTTTTTCTGGGCTGATATTCATATATTCTACCTCCTTTAACAAAAAAATTTGCTTCCGTTAGAGCGGTATCCGTACGCCTTATAAAACTATATCGGTGAAAAAAAATGTTTTGGAAGAGAGGATAAATAATATGGGGAGAAAGAGGATGGAATGCAAATTCCCTCTCTTCCAATTTATTATATTTTAACTTAATACAATAGAGTTTATTTCACTTAAATCTCCTAAATCGTTCATTTTAACTAAGTTATTTGAAATCGTATAGAGGACGTCACCTATGTAGAGCGTTCTTTTTATTGAATTGTCATAATCTGATGACCACCAATTATACTCATCATCTGTATTTTTTTCTCCATGTTCAATAACTCCTTCAAGTTCTAAACCATCATCAAGAGTTATTCTAAATACATATGCTGATTGTTTGTAGTAGTCTCCCGCAGGTATAACCAAGAGGTTTTTTTCTTCATCAAATAAAAAGGCTTTATGCTCGTTTAAAGCATAAGATTGCCCCCATCTCCAACCTTTATCATCTTGTTCTATTATGTATTTTGAAAGCTCCACAGGGTTTTCTACATCGCTAACGTCAAATACTGATATTTTTATGTTATTATCTTCCATTCCTACACCTATTATATGTGTACTATCATATGGATGAAGATATGTTGAATATCCTGGTATTTTTAGCTCTCCTAAAACTTGAGGATTACTTGGATCAGATAGGTCTATTACAAAAAATGGATCTATCTGTCTGAAGGTGACAAGGTAGCATTTATCCTCTAAGAAACGCGTAGCATATATTGTTTCACCGGGTGCAAGACCTTCAACTTTACCTATAATTTTTAGATCCATATCTAAAGCATAAACGTTGTTTTGTGTTTCTATACGTGAATTAATTATATTTCTAAACATCCATCCCTGTGTTGTTGATGATACTCTAAGGCTTCCACCCCATTCACTTAATGAAAACTGGTTGTTGATTTGTCCGGGGACTTGACCTTGTGCGTCATAATTTATTTCTCCATCCTTTATACTTATCCTATGTATTGTTGTTCTTTCAAATCGTGAAATTAATTCCCTATGTAAATTAGTTTTTTCTTCATCTGTTAGGGTGTTTGTATAGTTTTGAATTATCCATTCTGTCACAGTTTTTTTCTGATACCCATTTAATGTAGAAAAAGATCTAATCTGTTCGATTTCAGATTTGTAGTTTTCTGGTAGAAGAGGCATTAAAACTTCTTGTATTGTTTCCCAAAGTACGTCATAATCATAAATTCTATTATAGCAAGTTACATATATGTTATCTCTTGAAACATACAGAACCTGGCTATTTCCCAGAAGATATATTTTTGCATTAACATTTTCATCATCATTACGAATATTTACTGATACAATATTTGTCAAAGTTTTGCTTTCACTAGTTATATCAACATAAATAATATCATGAAGTCGTATATCTTGAGCTTCGTTATTTACCATGATTTTTGGAATAATTGAATAGTTTTCATCCAAGTCATAGAATTCATAAGAATACTGGTTTGTAATTAAATATACAAAATCGCCTATTAATCTTGCTCCTGAGAAATGACCTGGGACTAAAATATTTTTGACTTCTTCAGGGTTTTCTAAATCTTGTATATCATAGATAAGGATAAGGGTTTCAGGTGAGTTATACCATTTTAGAGGTGGTTCAATATCAATTTCAGATTCATCTATCAGGGCAGGATCAATTAGAATGGGTATATTATAATGTACAGGATAATCTTGACAAAATACAACAAGTATATTATCACTAATAAAAATATTTAGAACATTTTGTGAACTATCAAGTTCTATCTCAGATATAATTTCTGCATCATCTGCAGGATTTGCCTTTACAATAATTACTTTGTTTCCTGATACAATATAAAGATAAGTACCATCTGTTTTTACAATATCTGGCTCATCAACACCA
>CAZKUB010000119.1:0-1716 GCA_964555835.1 uncultured Thermoplasmatales archaeon | reverse complement strand
TATATTAAATGATATTTTTGTTCCAATTAAATTAGTACAAAGATTTTTTGGTGTTTTACCAGATATAAAATTTATTAGCACAGGATTTAAAGCATCACCAAAATTATCCATGTTTAACCACCATGCTAACATAGAGAAAAAGGTATATATAAACAACTTAATAAACGTATTTAAAAATTAAAAAAAGCATCAAATCATTGATTTTTTCCTTATATTATTTTTTAAAAAATAGTTTGATATTGGCTTTTTTAAAAACTTTTGCTTCTTCACCAATATATACTCTTAAACTATCAGTCAGGACTATGCTGAAGCAATTCCCTGATAAACTCCAGACATGCATTAACTAAAGAAAAACCTGTGAACCGTGCTATTATACAGGGATCACAGATTATCAATTCAGTAATAATGTTTCAAGGGGGATACTATGGGCAAAAACTATGTTGCCCTCGGAATCAAAATCACCTTCTATGTACAAAGACCACAAAGTGTGATATTTACCTCCGATGTCTCTTGGTGAAACCAATACTTTAATGTCCCTGTAATGGGGGAACTGCTCCTTGTCAACAAGTCTGTGAACCTCCCATTCCACATTATAACGAGTATTTGGCGACCAGTCACCTACCGTTCTTTCAAATGCCTCAGTAAGGTTCTGATCATAGACATAACCTGTTACAGGAGGTCTTTCAAGCTCTGCTATAGCAGTAACATCCAAGGTATCATAACCTGCTTCCTCAACCATAGGCGAAGGACGGGTCCATCCACCTAGATGAAAGTTTCCCCAATCATCCTGGTCATAGGGTGGACCATTTTGACCATGAGACAAATCAAGGATATCTGGTCTGAACATTATTGGGTAGTTCATCACACTTTTATAATTATCTCCCCATTTTTCTTTATATTCGCTACCTTGAAATCGATGATGCATATAGGTATAGTTATCTATTCCTTCAAAATAATCAAAAGTAAGCCCACCAAAGTGTGCGAGTTCGTGTAATAATACCGCCCCCTGTGCTATACGCATCCTTCTTGGTGTTGGATATGTACCAAATGTAAGAGGACTCACTATAAGAGTATTGATTGATAGTGCTGGACGAGGAGAGCCAACATAGATAGCATCATAGACATTTCCTTTTGCAGGATGTTGAAAACCACCCGCATGCCCAAGTATGCAGTATATGAAGGTTCCTTTTCTTTCATCTGGGAAATAATTGTTATAAAATTCAAGTATCATTCCAGAGTCCTGTGATAACCTATTATAATGCGGTAATTCTTGCCCGCCGCCATTTGGCGGGGTGTTTGGCCATCCGTCATCAAAAAATGCTTTTATGTTGTTTTGCGCAAACCGTTCAATAAGTGCATGTTTGCTTTCTTCATAGAACACGTGTGGTGGGTCATTCCATCCACCTCTTCCAAAGTAGTCTACTTCAACATAGATATTTTCAATGAACGGATTTGCAAAATATTGTTCAAGTTTATACTCCTGTATATTTGATAGGCTATCAATGTCTGGGTCTAGATTAGCATGATCATCCCAAGTAAAAGGATCATATCCCCATTTCCACTCCCATTTGGTGGGTATTCCATCGCCGTCAGGATCAAGTTTTGAGTCATCCACTGTTGGATCTGTTCCAAGTATGTTTACTTCCGTCCAATATGGAATATAATCATCATCAAAATCAGGTTGATACAGATTAAACCATATCTCAAAAGTATCCC
>CAZKUB010000118.1:0-4022 GCA_964555835.1 uncultured Thermoplasmatales archaeon | reverse complement strand
AGAATAAAAACAGAAGAAATAGCAAAGATATGGGGAAAAGATCCTAAAACAATATCTTCAGGGTTAGGTATCCTGGAGAAATCAGTACCTGCTCCAGATCAAGATGTAGCAACGATAAGTGTTGAGGCAGCACGTGCTGCGATAAATAGATCAAGTATAAACCCAAAGGATGTAGGTGCAATATATGTAGGAAGTGAATCCCATCCATACGCAGTTAAGCCTACTGGGACAATAGTAGGGGAAGCGATAGGTGCGACACCCCTATTACAAGTAGCAGATTATGAGTTTGCATGTAAAGCAGGAACTGCTGCAATTCAAACATGTATGGGGCTTGTAAAATCTGGTATGGTAAAGTATGGTATAGCAATAGGTTCAGATACCTCACAAGCAGCACCTGGAGACGCACTTGAATACGCTGCAAGTGCAGGTGGAGCTGCATTTATACTTGGTAAAGAAAAAATAATTGCAAAAATAAATGACACATGCTCATATACAACAGATACACCAGATTTTTGGAGGAGAGAAGGAAGAAAATATCCATCTCATGGTGGACGATTTACAGGAACACCTGCATATTTTAAACATACAATAAATAATGCAAAAAATTTAATGGAAAAACTTGGAACAAAACCAGGTGATTACACCTATGCAATATTTCATCAGCCAAATGGAAAATTCCCAGTACGTGTTGCAAATATCCTAGGTTTTTCTCAAGATCAAATCAATCAAGGACTTCTATGTCCCTATATTGGAAACACTTATTCTGGTGCTACAATGCTAGGACTCGCATCTGTACTCGATGTTGCAAAACCCAAAGATCGAGTTTTTTTAACAAGTTATGGATCTGGTGCTGGAAGTGATGCATTTGATATAACTATCACTGATGAAATCAAAAAACTCCCACGAGAAAACGCACCTTTAATCTCACAGATGATTCAAAACAAAGAATATGTTGATTACACTACTTATGCTAAATATCGGGATTTATTAGTTTTGGAGTGATTAAAAAATGAGAGATGTAGCAGTAATAGGAGTTGGACTTAGCAAATTTGGAGAATTATGGGACAGATCATTCAGAGATTTAATAGCAGAAGCTGGATCAAAAGCAATACTTGATTCAGGTATTACTGGTAAAGACATAGATGCAATGTACGTAGGAGCGATGAGCTCCGGAAGATTCGTTGGACAGGAGCACGTTGGCGCTCTAGTAGCAGATGTATCAGGATTTTCACACTTACATATACCCTCAACTAGAGTAGAAGGAGCATGTGCAAGTGGAGGCCTTGCAATAAGACAGGGATATCTTTCAATTGCATCTGGTGCAAATGATGTTGTAATAGTAGGCGGAATAGAAAAAATGAATGATGTAGGAGGAGGATTTGCAACAGAAACACTTGCAACGGCTGCCGACCAAGAGTGGGAAGCATTCTTTGGAGCAACATTTCCAGGTCTTTATGCAATGATTGCAATGCGTCATATGCATGAATACAAAACAACAAAAGAACAACTTGCACAAGTTGCAGTAAAAAACCATTACAACGGCACAAAAAATCCATATGCACAATATCAAAGAGAGGTTACTCTTGAACAAGTAATAAATGCAACAACTGTTGCAGACCCATTGGGGTTATTGGATTGCTCACCTATATCTGATGGTGCTGCTACTGTAGTTTTATGTTCATTGGAAAAAGCAAAAGAATTCACAGATAAACCACCGGTTAAAATAATAGGCTCGGGGCAAGGATCAGATACACTTGCTCTTCATGCTAGAAGAGATATTACAACTCTTGATGCAACAGTACATGCAGCAAAAATGGCATATAAACAGGCAAAAAAATCACCAAAAGACATGGATTTCGCAGAAGTACATGATTGTTTTACAATAGCGGAAATATGTGCAATAGAGGATCTCGGTTTTGTTGAAAAAGGAAAAGGCGGCTTTGCGGTAGAAGAAAAAATAACTACTCTTGATGGAGAAATACCAATAAATACAAGTGGTGGTCTTAAAGCAAAAGGACATCCTGTAGGTGCTACAGGTGTAGCACAAATTGTAGAAGCTACACTACAACTTAGAGGAGACGCTGATAAGAGACAAGTCAAACATGCGAAAACAGGTCTTACACATAATGTAGGTGGCTCAGGTGCAACATGTGTAGTCCATATATTGGAGGCGTTATAAAATGGCAGATGGAGCTGTGCCTCGTTTTTGGCGTGAGATACCACAGCGATATAATTTAATTGGAAATCAATGCACAGAATGTAATAAAATATATTTTCCACCACGTGAGACTTGTCCTGAATGTAGACGTAAAAGCTATAAAAAAATGAAAGATTTAAAGCTTTCAGGGATGGGTAAGATAGTAACTTATACAATAATCTACGTTGGGCCGGATGCTTTTGAAAAACAAGTGCCCTATCCAATGGCTATAATAAAGCTGGATGAAGGACCAAATATAACAGCTCAAATAGTAGATTGTAACATTAATGATATAAAAATTGGTACCAAAGTTCAATCAACGTTTAGAAAGATACAGCAGGATGGAAAAATTGGTGCAATATACTACGGATATAAATTTAAGATTATGGGGGAAAAATAAAAATGAATATTAAAGATGCATTATCTGAAAAAATAGCAGGTGAAATAACTTTAAGTCCAAGACCGGGGGAAACAATTAGAAAATGGAGAAATGTTTTTGATATAAGTCAAACCGATCTTGCAAAACATCTTGAGTTATCGCCTAGTGTGGTAAGTGACTATGAGTCAGGAAGACGAAAATCACCGGGTATTCAGACTATTAAAAAAATAATTTTTGCACTTATTGAAATAGACGAAAAAAAAGGTGGAAAGATACTTCACCAGTATGACTCTATGGTTGACACACATGAAGGAATACTTGAAATAATGGAATATCCTTATTCTATAAACTCTGAAAAATTTATATCTGAAATTGAAGGAAACATTCTTACCACAAGCAAAATTGGTCTGAAGAAAAACGTTAAAGGTTTTACACTTGTAGATAGTGTTAAAATAATAGAAACAATAAATGCTGGTGATTACAACCGTTTATACGGCTGGAGTACAGAACGTGCAATTATTTTTACAGGAATTCGTTATGGTAGAAGCCCTATGATTGCGATAAGGGTTCATCCTGTAAAACCAACAGTTGTTATCTATCATAAACCAGGTAGCGTTGATTCACTTGCTATAAAGCTTGCCGATAGGGAAAATATACCTTTGGTAGTAACAAGTCTTCCACTTTTAGATTTAAAAAAGAAACTAATAAGTATGGGTGGAAAATAAAAGCATAAAATTATTTTTAATTTTTTAAATCAATTCTTTTATTTATATCTTTCAGATTCGACTTTTTTTATAACTTTTTGTAATTTTTCAATAACCGAATACGACATTTCAAAACATTTACTATATGGACAATCTTTATCAAAAACTGCACAGTTTTTATCTTTATCAAAAATCACAGGATATAACCTACAGCCAATAGGTCTGTTTTTATAAATGCTGCATTTTGTACCATTGTGAAAAACACATCGCCTCTCATGATTTTTAAGCATAAACCAGCCATCTTTTTGTACAACAAAAAAATCCTTTTTAAAACCTAAATTTTTTATTCTTTTGATATCCTCTTGACAAAGAATCATCATAGTGTTTAAACAGCATTTTATACAATTGTTTTTTATACAATAATTATCTTTCATCTTCAAAGCGTTAGTAATAACAAAACTATTTAACAACTTTTTTAACCAGGTAAAAATTATCAGATATTGTGATTTGATGGAAACTTACATAGATTTATATATAAATGTTGATGGTGAAGAAGCATCAGTTATTCATAACAAACTAATAAAAATCGGGCTTAAGCCCACAATTGGAGAGCATGATTTTGTGTACAACTGGAATGGAATAGTAAACATAGATGAAGAGCTTAAATTCATCGAAAATATTCAATCAGCACTTAGGGGAACAGGCGCTATTTTAAAGTTTAAAACTATACGGTAAAAAGATA
>CAZKUB010000117.1:0-2140 GCA_964555835.1 uncultured Thermoplasmatales archaeon | reverse complement strand
GCCTGAGCACTTTTTACTAATCGCTCCTCAAGGCAAGCAAGCCTGAGAAGCGAGTCTATTCTTGTTCTCTGTTCCGGCACCACCTCATATTGGCGATCAAAGACAAAAAAAGGCACATTAAAGAGAATAGAAAACTCGAGGCCATGCAGTGAATCAGTACATACAAACCTTGCATTTTTTATAATAGCAGGGAACTCAAGCGGATCGCAATCATATTGACAATATGATCTGCCTTTTAGTGGATAGCCAGATGATAACCAAACAACTTCCAAATTATATTTTTCACAGAGAGCATCTATTGTATGATAAGCCCCGGATGCATCGCTGTTAAAATAGCATATCAGCAATCTGTTATTATCTATCGGTATATTCTTAGTTTCCTCTTCCCAAAAGTCTTTACCGATCAAAATAACAGGATCTAATACCTGTGGCACTCTCTGTTTTATACTTCTAAAGACAACATCTACACCAGAATCATCCCTGACTGAAATATATGGTATTTCACTTAAATACTTTTTAAGTCTCTTCTTGTTAAATTCTGGTATCGTGAAGCCGCCAAAACTGGGAGCATAGGCAATACGTTTTTGTTCAGGTGCAAATCTAAGGAAAAATAGTTCATGTAATCCTGCAGCATTTAGCTGCCAAACCTGGTCACTGCCGGTAACGAATGCAGCAAAACCATTTTTATCTGCTCTCAGATAATTTTCGGTGGATAGTGCTAATTTATTAACAATGAAAGACTTAAACTTTTCCCTTGAAACACTTGATCTGCTTTTAACCGTTTTATAACTGACTTTCTTTTTTGCTAAAGTTTCACAAAATACCGCTGGACTCCTCAAAGAGTAAAATAATCTATTAATATATGTTAAAGAACGCATTATTATATTATGCTTCATTCTCATATTTGCATAATCGATTATTACTGCCCTGTAACCGATTGATTCAACTGCTTTTTGTAATGCATAAGCCTGCAATACCGATCCATAGTTATAAATGTTATAGTATGTAACTATGCCAACTTTTCTCATAAGTAGTTCCTGTATGCTTAATCCCTTATATTGGATTCATAAATACTAAATCTGTGAGTTATTTTACGGTAAATGTTAAGCAAAGCTGCAAATCCACTTCGATAAAAAGCCTTTCTTAAAATCTGTCTGATCACTTTATACCAGTAATTTGGGTATGCCTTAAAAGGACTATGCCCGTAACGCAGGGTAATATCACAGGTCTCCCGAGATGCTTTATAAGGGTTAGAAATCGCCAGACCACCTGTTCTAAAGGCAGCCAAAGGTTCATCAATGTAATAAAATTTTGCGCCTTTCAGATAAAAACGCAATATCAACTCGTGATCCATTGCAAATCTATACTGAAGATCAAACAATCCAAAATTATCATATGTTTTTTTTGCCACAAAAGTTGCTACATGCTTTAAAGCCTGCCTTTTCCATAAAGCCTTCAGATCAGTGTCAGGTTTTACAATAAACCGCAGTTGATTGAAAGGCTCTATAAAAACCGCATTGCCGAAAATAACATCTAACTCTCTCTCTTTTTCATAAGTACTGGCCACCCGCTCAAGTGTGCCGGGTAAAAGGTAATCATCGGCGCTGATTATACCGATTATTTCACCCGATGCCATTTTGATCCCCTTGTTAAAAGCGTCGCTTATTCCTTTGTCTGCTTCAGAAACCCATTTATCAATATATGATTCATATTGATAAATTACGTCGAGAGTTCCATCTTTGGAACCACCGTCAATAATAATATATTCTATGTTGGGGTAACCTTGAGAAATAACACTATTTATAGTCTCTTCAATATGTTCTTTACCATTTAAAACTGCTGTGATCATACTTATTTTCGGTCTAGTAACCATCGTAAAATGCCTGCCTTAGTGTACAACCGGGAATTATGAAAAGATCCCTTTACAAAAGGGTATATATCAAATCAGCATTAAAAATAAGCTTTACTTGAAAGCCCTCAGCGTGGTATTCGGTCGTTTCAAACATTCCTGAAAATAGTTCACGGTTTTCTTTAAGCCCTCTTTTAGCTCTACAGAGGGCTTCCACCCCAGTTTATCAGTGGCCATTGTAATGTCAGGTTGGCGCCTTTTGGGGTCGTCTACAGGTAACGTTTTAAATAT
>CAZKUB010000116.1:0-3379 GCA_964555835.1 uncultured Thermoplasmatales archaeon | reverse complement strand
GTGGATCGTCCTAGAGAGGCAGCTGTTTATTATTCAATACTTGTAGTAGATTGCCCAAAAGAGTTTTCTGATGTTTTAAAAATAGCTGAAAATCTAGCAAATTTGACAAGAAGGCCACTTGAGACCGGTCGTGCATCGCTTCTTAGATATGGAATTATCGCAAAAGTCTTATTTTCGAATGATTCAGATGAAGATTTTGGCCGTGAAAGCTATTTACCTGCTCACCCAAGAGCAATATGGGAAGATATTAAAAGTAATCTCAAACAAGTAATTGCAGAAGATACATATAGGATTATAGAAAATCGCCTGGTTAATTATGCAGATTTTTATAAAAAAAATTTTGAAAAGTATGGTATAAAACTTAAACGTAACGGAAATGTCACTCTTCAATACAGTGGTAAATGGATTTTGTATAATGTTTTAAACAATTGTATCGAAAACAAAAATGATCTTAAAATACAAGTTGGAGGCGATAGATTCTTTGAAGAGCCTTTTGTTACATACTTTAAAAAATTCCTTGAGATGGATACAAAAATACAGCTAATCGTAGATAACACAAAAAACATAGATGAAATAAACAAACTTAAAAAGCTGTATAGCAATAATCTTGAAGTCAGGTTTTTTGATGAAGCGGTAAGTGGTACAATGAGAAATTTTGTATACGGCAAAGAAATAGCTGTAAATGGTATTAAAATACTTCCAGATACAAACCATGAACCTTCATATATTGGAACAGCCTATGTAAATGTCGATGATATCCATTTATTAGATGAAAGATTCAATAATCTTTGGGATATTGCAAAACCACTTGAAAAAACAACAGCTCAAAAAACAAAAAAATAATAAAAAATATTTTTTTTATTTAAAGCGCGCGGTTTCAAGGTTATTTAATGCATTTGTATTAATATTGTAACGTCTGTGAATAGCACTTGCAATTTCAAGACATTTACTTTCTTCCCCATGGCCAAATATTATCCTTTCGGGTCTTGGACTCATATTATTTATAAAATTCATAAGTTGTTTTCTATCACTGTGGCCACTAAAACCATCACAAGTTTCAACACTCATCTTCATCTTGATGTTAATGACACTTCCACCAACATTTAAAGATATTTCTTCCCACCCTTTTTGAATACGTTTACCAATTGTTCCTTCTGCTTGATATCCTACAAATGCAATTGTATTCTTTTTATCTGAGGCCCATTCTTTAAAGTATTCCATAACAGGTCCGCCGTTCATCATACCGCTAGTTGCAAGAACGACACAGCTATCTGGATGATCATTGATTATTTTCTGCCGCATCTCATGGCTATCTACACGTTTGAAGATATCAGATAACAAAGGATTTTCTCCTTGTTGAAATATTTGTGAGCGTAGTTTGTTATTTAAGTATTCAGGATACGCGGTATGAATCGCTGTTGCTTCCCAGATCATACCATCCAGATAAACATTTATTTTTGGTATCTTTTTTGTTCTAACCAAGTTTTCAAGAACAATCATTACTTCTTGGGATCTACCTACTGCAAAAACAGGTACCAATAATTTTCCTTTTCTTTTAAGAGTGGTCTGAATTATATCATTAAGACGATCCGTTGCTTCGTTACGGGATGGTTGAAAATCTTCACGACCACCATAGGTAGACTCTAAAAATATAGCTTCAAGCCTTGGAAAACGATTAACAGCTGGATTAAAAAGCCAGGTGCGTTCATATTTAAGATCTCCACTGAATGCTATGTTATAAAGCCCTTCCCCTACATGAAAATGAGCAATTGCAGAGCCAAGGATATGTCCGGCATTGTGAAAAGTAAGCCTAACATCAGGTGTAATATCTGTCGTATCACCATAATCCATAGCAATACAATGTTTAATTGTATCACGTATGTTTTCTGCAGAGTAAGGTATTTTCTTTGCATCTGCTGCTGCTACTTTCAAATAATCCATCTGAAGAAGAGTGCTCATATCCCGGGTTGGTGGGGTACAATAGACTGGACCATCAAAACCATATTTATAAAGAAGTGGAACAAGCCCGCTGTGATCTAGATGCGCATGGGTAATAACCACTGCGTCAAGAGTTTCAAAAGGTAAAACTTCAGGTAGATGCAAATAAGGTGTAGAATTATCTGAGGATACGTCAACACCACAATCAATCATAACTTTGCTGTTGGGAGTATGTAAAAGACTGCATGAACGGCCGACTTGTCTGAAGCCACCAAGAGCAGTTACGCGAATAAAGTTTTCACTATTTGAGACACCACGGTGCAATCTTCGACCAACTTTTCTAAGTATCTCTTTCCGCTCTTCACTCATAGAGCGAAGATAACCACGAATTTCTTTGACAGTTTTTGATTGAATAGGAGGAGTACGTATAATTCTTGGAGTCCAATTTATCTGTTTACGAATTTCACTAAGTAAAGCCCCTTGTTTGCCGATGGCAACACCAGGTTTTAATACTTCAATTGTTACTTCACCTACGTCTGGTAAGAAATAAATATTTGTAATCTCTGCATCTTTTGGAATTATTTGTTTTATTTTCCGCTCAGCAGTATCAATATTAGTTATAACTGAAGGATCAGGACGTACAACTATGCGTTTCTGAAGCATTTTAGCAAGTTGTTTTACCAGATCATCATTTTTAGCAAATTTATCAGGATGCTTTGTGTAAACTACGACTAATGCACCTTCAAATTCTACATCTGAAACATCGATACTTGGCGGGATAACCGCTCTTACTTTTCCTTTGATTTCTCTTAAAACATCGTCTACAGGCAAATCTGCCACCCTCAAACTATTTGTTCTTTTTTTATTTTGTTTACTAAATTAGAGTGTACTAATAATTATAAATATAAAGATAAGAAATAATAACTAAGTTATTTTCAAACTATCAGCTATTTTTCAGTTTTTCCTATTTTTTCCATTCTTTTTTTAACTTCATCTTGGGAAATTGGTTTAAATCCATCTTTTGTGATAACAGCAATATTTGTCATGCCTCCTGAAGCAGAATCACGTCTTTTTGCTGCACCAATTGCCCTTATTGCTATATCAATTCCTTCATCTACTGTTAAATCATCTTTATATATGTCTTCTAGGACACCAAATACATATGGTGAACCTGACCCACCTGCGGTGTACTTGTCAGGTATTGCACCACCCGCTGCATCAAGTGAGTAAACATGACCTCCTTTACTGTCAAACCCTCCCAATATAAGTTGGACATAGTAAGGCATAAATTTCCTTTGGTTCATAATATTTGACATAAGTGTTGCTGCGCTTTCAACAGGCATTTTAGAATCGCGTTTAAGCCTGTAAAGATTTGCTTCAGCGGTTAGGTATCTTGCAAGGACTTGTAAATCTCCTACTAATCCTGCTGTTGCTAAAGCAA
>CAZKUB010000115.1:0-11894 GCA_964555835.1 uncultured Thermoplasmatales archaeon | reverse complement strand
TTTTACATTAAAATCTTCTAAAAGTATTTTAATTTGTTTTAAAAAGTTGCTACCTGAATTTACATATCCCTCATGTTTATTCATAGATAAAACAGGGGAATAAAAGTTATATCCATGGTTAGTCACAGTTGAAGGTGACGAAAGCTCTGCACCAAAGAATGAAGCTAAAAAAAGCCTTTTTTGCCATAGTTCTAGTTTGAAAATCCATTTTGGAATTTCAAAATCCTGAGAGCATTTATTGTTTATAGGAGTGCCAAGTGCCCATAATAATGCTGCTAGACTTGATGAAGTAGTTTTTATGCTATATTCGGTTGTGCTAAACTTTATTTCATCATAAAAAGTCTTAATTTTATGGTTTCTTTCTCTTTTATAAATCTTTGATGCTTTAAAACCAATTTTTTTAATATCTTGTCTTATGTTTTTTAAATCATCTGGTTTGCCATAAAACCACATAGTTCCTTTATTTTTTGTAAAATAAATAGTGCCGTCTCCAATCAAATAACCTATTAATTTTAACAGATAAGGCAATTTATCAGAATTTGCTTTTAAAGGTATTAAATCTCTTTTTTTTAACTCATTTACAGTATATGAAAGATCTTTTTTTATGTTTAAATTTAGAATACTCTTTTCATCTAGAATAAGGCTATCTGAAGGTTTTTTATATTCAACACCTTCAAAAGGTAACACTGCAATTTCGTCACCTTTAACAATTTTTTTTAAAGGCTTCATACCTATATTTGTAAAAAAAGGATGATCTTCCGTTGTAGTTATTTCTAATCCTGTTTCTGTTATTACTTTTAGAATTTTTTTATCTGTTTTAGATTTCATAAAAAAGTTTATTTTTGTATTTATTATTTTTTTATTAAAATTAGCAGATTTAATCTGATTATTTTCCCATTTATTTTCAAAATCTTTTATTTTTTTCCGATATCCATATTCATGTAAAATTTCCGTATCTTTAGATAAACAGTTGATATCAAACCCAATTCCTCCAGGAGTAATAACTCCTTTTTCCATGTCAAATGCTGCAACACCACCTATAGGAAATCCATAACCCCAATGTATATCAGGCATAGCCATGGCTTTTCCAACGATGCCTGGAAGCACTGTGGTATTTGCAACTTGTTCAGGAGCATCATCAGCTCGTATGCAAGGAATCATTTTTTCATCAGCATAAATCACTGCTGAAGTTTTCATTTTCAGATTATTGTTTTTTCCCCGGTATGTAGATGGAATTTCATATCTGTAATTATCAATTTTATTTAAAGGTCCGTTCCAAGTCATAGCTATTACACAGATAGTTACAGTTTAAAAAATCTTTTATTGAAAATAGTTTCAAAATAAAAGCTTGGTTTCAAATTTATCAGATTAATTTAATTATTCGAAAATACTAAGTATCAGGATGGATATACCTTCTTTTATCTGATGTGGTACTATTAAGAGAAATATAAATTTAATATTGATTTTGACGCTGTTAACCGCCTTAATATTAAGTGGTTGCACGGATAATGATGTAGAAGAACTTAATGTTGTTGCAACAGTAAATGGTGAAACTATAACTTTAGAAGAAGTTGAAGAACTACAACAGCAATATGAACAATTTGGTCAACAATTATCTAAAGAAGATGCAATTGAAGAGTTGATAGATCAAAAAATATTACTTCAACATGCTTTACAGGATGAATATATGCCTAATACTGAAGAAGCAGAAGATGAAATGGAAGCTATTCTTCAACAACAAGGGATGACCTTAGAAGTTTACAAACAACAACTTGAACAACAAGGAATAAGCTATGAAGAAGTCTTGCAGGATTACAAAAAAGGTTTAGCTCAACAAAATTATTTAGATGATGCACTTGAAGAAAAACATTTTCCAAGCAACGAAACAGCAGAAGAAGAAATAGAAACTATGCTTGAAGAAGCTGAAATGACTTGGGAAGATTTAGAGCTGCAGCTTCCTCAAATGGGAATGACTTATGAAGAATTCCTATACGAAATCAAAAGAGATTTAGCACAAAAAAATTTAATCGAAGAACTAAAAGAAGATGCACACATAGAATACATGTAATAAAACAATATTTTTCTTTTTATTTTTTCTTTCTCAGATATGGAACGCCTGTTTTTTTATTTTCTTTTACTTCATAACCTTTTGGCAAAGTAATGGGCTCTGCATCTACAGGCTCTCCTTTACTAAAGAAACGTACCGTTCTTTTTTTACCATTTTTATTAGTTATCTCTTTTCCATATAATGTATATTCACCGTACATAAATTCTTTTTTTGAAGATTTTTTATCTTCTTCAGAAGCTTCATCAAATAACGTCCATTCATCTTCTTCAAACTCTTCTTCGTCTATGAATGGATTTTTATCCATATTCTTAATTTCTTCTTCTTTTTGTTTTTTATCAAGATGTTCTCTTACTTCTTTTTTTATTTGTTTTGCTAATCTTCTTTTAATACCTTTTATTTTTATTAGCTCTTTGATTGTTGTATTCTCCAAATCTTGAATGTTTTTAATATTATTTTCATTTAGTAATTTGCTGTTTTTTCCGTCTATACTATGTATTTTACTTAAATCATCATTTTCTGATTTTTTTACTTCTTCTTCGATGAGTAGATCTTCATCAATTAACGGCTTCTCTTCATTGAAATCTTTTATTTCATCGTCTATTTGTTTTATTTCCTTTCCTAAGGATTCTTCGTCTTTAAAATAGTCTGCTTCATCGCTCATCATAATTTCTACTTTTTCTTCATTTTTTAAATCTTGGATTTCTTTTATTATTTTTTTAGCGTCTTTTTTCTTGATTCCGCTTATTTTACCAATATTTTCATAATCTACCCTTTTGAGTAATTCTAGAGAAGTAAAACCATTATTATATAGTATTACTGCTAGTTTATCATCTACCGATTTTAGTTCTTTAAAAATCTGTATTTTTGCAAAATCTGCTATTTCTTCTTCGATTTTTCTTTCAGATTCTGCTAATCCATCTTTTTTTAACTCTTTTTCTTCATCTTTAGATATTTCAAGATCTTTTTGTAAAGGAATCAATTCTTCATCGCGGCTAAGCTCGGTAGGATATAAAGTCTGTTTTTCTTCTATTTCAAGGGACTCATTAATAACAGTTTCTTGAGACGACTCTTCTATGTCAATTGTTTCTACGTTTGTTTCCTCAATTATTTTTTCATCAATTTCTTTTCTTATTTGTTTAGCAGTTTTGCTTTTAATCCCCAATATCTTTTTTAACTCTTTAACATCAATACTTTTTAATGAATCAGGTGAGATATATCCCATATCATAAAGTGCAATTGCTATTTTTTCATCAATGCTTTCTATATCTTCAAATGGTTTTGTTTTCTCATCTAAGTTTATTTCATTATCAACTTCTTCAATTTTGGTATCTTTCATTTCAATGGTTTTTTCTAATGTTTCTTCACTATTTTCTAAATTATTTTCATAATCTTTTGTTTTTTTACCACATTTATAGCAAAAAAGCATTTCACTGTCAAGAATACAGTTGCATTCGCTACAATAAATTGTTTCATCAGTAGATTCAATTAATTTTTCCTCCTCTTTTAAAGCCTGTTCATCAGAATCAATTTCTTGCCATTGGGGTATTTCTTCTACTTTAGATATTTCTTTTTCTAACTCTTTTTCTATTGTTTCCGCTTCATCTTCTAAACCTTTCTCAGATTTAGATTCTTCAGGATAAACAGTTATAATTTTTTCTTCATCAGATTTTACGTTGTCTTCTTTTTCAACTTTTTTTGGTTTAACTTGGATGAATTCAGGTATTGTGGAATTAATTTTTTTTATTTCGATTAAATCCTGTTCTTTTGCTTGTGTATCTACTTGTTTTTCAATGACCTCTGGTTCCTCTTTTACTTCTTTGAATTCATGTATTTGAAAAGGTTTTTTTTCAACCCGCTCATGAATCACGACTTTTGGTTTAAGTAACTCTTCCTTAGATAATTCTTTGCTTTTATGAACTACTTCTTTGAAATTAATTTTTTTCCCTGAAGATTCATCTAATTGCTCCTTAAGCATTTTTAAATATTTTTCGTCTTCTGCATTTAAATTGTTAAAAGAAGAATCGTCAAGGACCATGCGGAGTTTTTCAATTCCATTTTTTTTGTTTTTTTTGTCTTGGGACATTGTAATAAACCACCAATCAATAATATAGTATACAACTATACTTTTGCGTTCTTATTATATATAAGTTGCTTTACACGCCTTATCGTATATTTTTATTAACAATAGTATAAACAGTTAATTATATTAATATTTTATCTTAGCTATATGCTCATTTGCCAAATTTTTATTAAAAAGTTTATTAAATAGTTTAGATATGTCCTTTTTTTTAGATTGACATGAATTTCAAAGGAAAAGATGTAATATCAATAAAAGATTTTTCAAAAAAGGAAATAAATTTTATCCTTGATTATGCAGAAAAAATGGTTCCAAATGCTAAGGGTGAAAAATATAAAAAAATTCTAGATGGAAAAATATTATCATCTTTATTTTTTGAGCCCAGTACTCGTACAAGACTTAGCTTTGAAAGTGCTATGAACCGGCTTGGAGGAAAGGTTATAGGTTTTTCAGATCCGGGGGGTACATCTATCAAAAAAGGAGAAAGTCTTGTGGATACCATAAGGATGGCGGATTCATACAGCGACTTAATAGTAATTCGACATCCTCACGAGGGTGCGGCAAGACTTGCCGCAGAATTTGCAGAGGCGCCTGTATTAAATGCGGGTGATGGGTCAGGAAGACATCCTACACAATGTCTGCTTGACTTGTTTACGATTAAAACAGAGAAAAAACATATCGGAAAAAACAAAGTAGTACTCGTTGGTGATTTAAAATATGGCCGAACTGTTCATTCCTTAGCTTATGCCTTGGCACTGTACGGTGTAGATTTAACTTTTGTATCTCCAAACAGCCTAAAAATGCCAAAAGAAGTAATACAGGAATGCAATGAATTTGGAGTGGAGCCTACACAAACAACAAATCTTGAAAAATCAATAAAAGATGCAGATGTAATGTATGTTACTCGTATTCAAAAAGAAAGATTTCCAGATGCTGAGGAATATAACAGAGTTGTAGGATTATATCAGATAAACAATGAGTTATTAGCCAACGTACAAAAGAAACTTATCATAATGCACCCGCTTCCAAGGGTAAACGAAATTTCAGCTGAAGTCGACAGTACGCATCATGCTCTTTATTTCAAACAAGCATTTAATGGAGTACCTGTTAGAATGGCTCTTCTTTCTCTTTTATCGGGGGTTGTATTATGAAAAAAGAATTAAAAATACCACTTATTAAAGATGGAACAGTTATAGATCATATAACCGCAGGAAATGCTGTAAAAGTCTTAAATATACTGGGTATTCCTGAGAAATCAACATCTGTTGTAAGTGTTGCTATTAATGTTAAAAGCAAGCTTGATAGAAAAGATATTGTAAAAGTTGAAAACCGTGAACTTGCCCCTTCTGAAGTAGATAAAATTGCTTTGATCTCTCCAAAAGCGTCGATTAATATCATCCGTAATTATAAGGTTGCAGAGAAACACCGTGTAAAATTACCTGATGAAATCAAAGGAATACTATGTTGTTCTAACCCAACTTGTGTTTCAAATTCAGCAAAAGAGCCTATAAAATCCTTTTTTAAGGTAATAAGTAATGAACCGGTGAGGATTAAATGCTACTATTGTGAGCGTGAACCTGAGGATATTTCAGAAAGAATTATTTAATTTCTGAGAGTATCTCTTTGGCGCGATCTAGTTTAACTTTTCCCTCTTTTACTAACATATCTGCAATTTTATCAATTTGCTCTCCAGAGGCACCAGCCATAACTGCTATATTTTTTGCATGTAGACTCATATGACCTTTTTGAATACCTACAGTCGATAATGCAAAAACTGCTGCAAAGTTTTGCGCAAGACCAAGAGCAGCTACAATTTCAGATAACTCCTTTGCAGATTTAATCCCAAGAATCTTTTTACAAAGAATAGCTTTAGGATTAATAGTACCAGCCCCGCCGACTATACCTATTGCACAAGGCAGCTCTATCTCACCTACAAGATTGCCTTCTTTATCCTTATGATATTTAGTAAGAGAAGTGTATTGACCATTTCTTGCAGCATATGCATGAGCACCTGACTCAATGGCACGAAAATCATTACCTGTTGCAATAATCAAAGAATCAATTCCATTCATAATGCCCTTGTTATGTGTTGCAGCACGATATGGATCGATACTTGCAAGAGTGTATGACTCAATAAATGCATCAACTACTTTTTCACCACCCATTTTTTCTTTGTCAAAAACTGCTTTTGCCTTTACAATACGTTTATCTGCAAGGTTTGAAAGTATCTTGAGGCGGATATGACCACCTGTTATCTCCTCAAGCATAGGCGCAAGTGCTTCGCACATTGTGTTTACTGCATTTGCACCCATTGCATCACGAACATCAACTATTAGGTGTGTGACAATCATATGACCCAGAGGACTATCAAGGATCCGTATCTCTAAATCTTTTGCACCACCACCAAGATTAACTAATATTTTATCTTGAGTATTTGCAAGTTCAAGAAGTTGTTTTTTATGATCAAGTATAGCTTTTGCAGCAGATACCACATCATCTACTTTTAAAAGCTGAAGTTGCCCTATCATAAGCGGTTCAGAGGACTCGGTTTTAAAACCACCTTTGATTCTCGCTATTTTTGCAGCATTACTTGCAGCTGCAACAACACTAGATTCTTCCGTGACCATTGGTAGGATATATTCCTTTCCGTTAATCAAAAAATTAACTGCAAGACCCAAGGGTAACTCAAAAGTTCCAATAACATTTTCTATCATTCTATCTGCTGTAGCTATATCTAGATGATTTGAGAAATTTTTTTTATCATCATCTGAAAGACCCGCAAACTCACTTGCAAAATCTATCCTTTTCTCAACTGGCAATTTATAAAAACCAGATACTTGTGAAGATTTTTTAGACATATTATTTTCTCCTATTTAATGGAATGCTGAAAAACACTGGCTCTTTTTAAAATTGTTGATTTAATAATCGATAATCAATGTAAGAATAACTCATTTTATAGAAATCCTTTTTTAAATATATTCTCTTGTTTTAACAGCCATTCCATAGTTAAAACTAAGCATTTCTATCTTGTTGAGCATGCATCTTCCAACCGCTAAAAGATTATCTTTTTTATCAACTATTAAACACTCATCAGTGGGTCTTAAATCCGGATCACAATCTTCTACAAACTTTGCAAAGACACTTTTTCCTTCTTTTACAAAATCAACTGCGTCTTTATTTACTACAACTCTCAGAAAAGGTTTCTTAAACTTACTGTGTAACATTTTTGCCCCTTCGGGCTTCAGAGTAAACAGACCATCATGCGCTCTCATTGATAAAACATGTTTTGCGTTGCAATAGACATTACGAATTTTACCTGTTTTTTTGGATTTAACAATTTTAATTTCTCCGTTAAGCAAAGCCTTTGCAGCGCCTACTCCAAACTGCATATCTGCAACAGCAGAGATTCTTTTTAGATCAAAGTTAAAACTAGTTTTTTTTAACGAATCAATTTCTTCTAAAGTACTTAACCCTCTCCAACAAAAAACCTTGCCTTTTTTAGTGAAATTTCTAAAGGAAGTACTTACCTTTTTTTCTGTTTCTTGATCTGTAAAAACTGGAAAAATAGATTGTGCAAAAGGATACATCTCATCCAACTCTATAGGTACAGGTCCTAATGAAGAATCAACTATTATGTTTACTCTGCTATTTTTCTGGTATATCTGTTTTATCTCTTGAGAATAATAAGATGAAAAAGGCTTTTTGGATTCAGGTAAAACAACATAAATATCGGATAATGGCTTAAAACGCTCTTTTAATCTTTTTTGTATCCTGTGTATTATGGGTCTGTGGTATGTTTGATTTCCTGTGTAAAACATAGCTTTGTTTTTACTTATAGGTTCAAATTTTTCAAGCCATTCTTTAGTTTCTTCCAATTTTAATATATTCAAAGCTTCTATTAAATAGGGGTTTGTGTTTGCTCTTTTTTCTACAAGCTCCCATAACGACCCCTGTGAAATTGCGTTACGTATTTTTCTAATCTCGGCGAAACTAACATACAGGTTATGTTTAGCAATTTCAATGATTCTTTCTTTTTTGTTCATTTTTTTAAGATCATCTGCAGAATAACTAGAGCAAACCGGACAAGAACATGGTAATTCTGAGATGTCTTCTAGTTTTTCTGTGCCCCATGTAAAAACCATCCTGTTATCATTTGCATACTTTATATAAGCTGATGAGTCAAAAAAATCACAGCCAAGAGCAACAGCAATAGGAAAGATCATGGGGTGTCCTGCTCCAAAAAGATGAACTGGTTTACTGGGGTCTAGACCTTGTTTAGAGCTTAAAATAATTTTAACAAGATCTAAATATCTTTGATTTTCCATAAGGGGAACTACTCCTCCAATGGGGTAAAAATCTCCATTAATTTTTGACATTTCTTTTGCACATTTGAATCTGAGATCAGGATAAATTGATCCTTGTACGGGTGTTGCAAGAAGCATTTCTCCTTTTATTTTAACACTTTTTTTTGCACGATTAAGTGTTTCTTTTAAACCATCTCCTGCCTCTTTAAACGTTTGATCGGGCGTTCCAAAAACGTCAAGAATTGTTCCAATGTCACTTCCAATATCTTTTTGAAACTTTACAATTTCAAGAGGATCAACGTTTACATCTCCATAAACATATGATTGAAAAGTTCCTGAATCGGTCATTATAGGCCCGTCGAAATCTATGAGTTTATGTACACCCTCTTTGAGTGCTTTTTTACCGAGTTTTTCATCTTTTTTTATAATGTAAGAATTGGTAATCACGATTTCTGTTCCAAAAAGTTTTTTCATTTCTTTTGGAGTAATTATCATCTTATTTGGATTTATCACAGGCATTAAATTTGGAGTTGTAACTGTACCATGTTTTGTAGTAAATTTACAGATTCTTCCTGCAGCATCTCTATCTTTTATTTCAAATAACATTTGCAAGAGGTATAAATGAAACAATATTTAGAACTTAGTTTAAAAAGACTTATTTTGCTTTTTTATAATAATGAAGTATATCATCTTTTGTTATAATGCCTAATAATCTTTTTTCATTTTTTGGATCTACAACAGGTAAACGAGTTAAACCGCTTTTTATCATTTTTTCTATTACTTGGTCAAGTGTGTAATCTGGAGTAACGCTTATTATATCTGTTGACATTATTTCTTTTGCTGTTTTTGTTTTTTTATCAGAGAGTAATGCATCTTTTACATCTATTCGAGTGACTATTCCAATTAGTTTTTCTTCTTCATCTACAACAGGATATATCAAAAAACCTTCTTTTTTAATCATATTATGCAGCTTGGCAATTTTTATATCTTTGTTGATAGATTTTACATTTTTATTCATTACCTCTTTGACAGTTTGTGTTTTCATTGAGTTGACGCCCATGTCATGGTCAATGATAATCCCTTTTCTCCTTAATTTGATAGTATATATTGACTCCTTTTTAAGACCATAAAACCCAACTGCATTGCTAATTACACAAGCAAACATTAAGGGTAAAATAATATCATAAACACCAGTCATTTCAAAAACAATTAAAATAGACGTTAAAGTTGCTCTGCTGCACCCGGCAAAAACAGCAGCCATTCCAACAAGTGCATAGGCTTCATATCCTGCTGTAATATTTGGCAAAAAACTATTGAGGGATAGGCCAAAAGCAGCACCAGTCATTGAACCAATGAAGAGCGCTGGAAAAAATATTCCTCCAGAGCCACCCGATCCTAATGTTAAGGATGTTGCTATAATCTTTAAGAATATTAATACAAAAATAATCCCCAAGACGGTTATACCTCCACTAAAAAGTAAGCTTATTTCATTTTGTCCTATGCCAAAAATATAGAAGCTTCCGGTATATGTAAGCAGAATAAAACCAATGCATCCAACTAATAGCCCTCCAAATGCTGGTTTTATATGTGTAGGTATCTTTATTTTTTCAAATAAGTCTTCAAAGCTGTAAAGTGATTTAGTAAAAATAATTGCTACAACCCCTGCAATTAAACCAAGTATAAGATAAAAAACTAGCTCCCAAGAATTAACTAGAGTATAGGTAGGAACTGTAAATACAAATTTTTCCTTTACGCCTAAAATAAATAAAAACTCTCTTGAAATAACGGTTCCAACAACTGAAGAAATTACGATTGGTATAAATGAACGTGTCTTGAATTCACGAATAATAAGCTCAAGAGTAAACACAACTGCGGCAATTGGTGTGTTAAAAGTTGCAGAAATACCTGCGGCTACACCACATGCAACCAATATTTTTGTTTGATATGGAGTTATATTAAGTGTTTGAGAAAAAAATGAACCAATAGCACCTCCAATTTGAACAACAGGACCGGCGCGACCTGCTGATCCCCCCGAACCAATTGTTAAAGCAGATGCAATTGATTTAACTGCGATTATTCTACTTCGTATTATACCTTTTTTAGTTGCAATAGCTTCCATAATCTCAGGTATACCATGCCCTTTTGTCTCTAGAGCTAAAAAATAAACTAAAAAACCGACAATTAATCCCCCAATTGCAGGGATAAGAATGAATATATAATTGCCAAAAGGCAGAAACTTAGGTGTCTCTATAAAAAATAGGTAATTGACAGCATGAATCAAATAAAGAAACAATATTACACTTAATCCACATGCAGTAGCAATAGCTATTGCTAGTAAAACAATCCATGTAAGAGATAAAGTTTTGTCTGAACTCTCTGCCTCTTCTCCAAAAAAATACATCTTGTTCTGTAGTTAAAGCATTTATTTTCTTTCTTTTATTTTGCACCCATTCTCTTATAGAGTTCATATGTTATACTACATTAATATCTAAGATGATTATAAACTTTTTATTTCAGTCTTTTTGGATATATCGCAGCGTTTGTCTTTTTATGATATATAAAACCTTTTTTTATCTTTATACGTTAAAAAATTTAACGCTTAAACGTTATTATGCGCCTATCTGTATCGGGTTAATAAGTCGCTTAAGAGTAGCAATTGCAGATAGAGAAGCCATATAACTAGAGCCAGGATTATTAGGATTAGGCATATTCTCCACTTCGGCGCGTAGTCTACCAAATTTTCCATGAGCAAGTATCTTATGACTATTGCGGGTAGCAACTGGATCTACTATGATCTCTACTTGCGTTTTATCAAAGCCAATGCCCGCTATAGAAAGATTAGCTGCAACATTAATATTTTTAGGAAATTTTTTAACAGCTTCTCTTGCGCTTCCATTAAAAATAACCTCTCTTTTACCATTTTTTGCCCCTAAAGCCTTTGGCGGTTTAGTTGTGACTAAAGTTACTTCATATAATTTTTCTACACTTGCAGATAAAATCCCATCTATTCCACAAACCGCTCCAGATGGAAGATAAATCCTGCATTTTTTCTCTTTGGCAATTTTTTCAAGTTTCAACCTAAACTTGTCATCAAACAAACTACCTATGCTCATTATAATAATATCTTTACCCGAGATTAGAATTTTTTCGGCATACTCCTCTACTGCTTTTTGAGATGCTGCTTCAAAAACAACATCAACATCATCAAGAAAATCCTCAACATTTTTCATCTCAGATTTTTTAACTTTTTCCTTCAAATTTTCAGCTGCGTTTTTGTCAACATCGTACAGAAATATTTTTTCAATTTCTTCAATTTCATCAGCAGCAAGGGCAACATCTGTACCAATTGCTCCGCAACCAATCATGCCAAGTTTCATTTTAAAAAACCAAAACCTTAAAACACAAAGCTGCTTATAAAAAATACTGTAATGGATGAAATAGATAT
>CAZKUB010000114.1:0-2704 GCA_964555835.1 uncultured Thermoplasmatales archaeon | reverse complement strand
ACAGCATATGATCTTATTTGTAGTTTTATTCATATTTTTCCCTCTAAATAGCTTTACAATATATCCTATTTTATTATTTATAAATTTTTATATTTTTTCGTTCATGTGATAATGATATAAGTTGATTAAAAGTTAAAAGAAAAAAAGAGAGTAGTTGGTTTATTAAAGACGTCTTCTGATTATCATCTGCTGACTTGTTGTTGCTCCGTCTTTGTCGTGTGCAACAACTTCTATAGTATATAGAGGTATGAGTCTCATTCGGTCCCTTGTCCAAGTATATGTGTACAATCCGTCTTCATTTGGTTTATAGATTGTTTCGTTTACTATTACTTCACCAGCGATGCTTCTGATTTTGAATTCTACTTTTTCTATTCCCGAGTCTTCATCTGTTGCGTTAACTTCGATTGTTATATTTCCGATTATGAATGACAAGCGTATTAAACGCGGTAGTTTCTCCTCGTTGTGTAGATAGACTGCTCTCTTTGGTTTGACAATCGTTACCTTTGGTGGCAGGTTTGGATCTGTTATTGCGTCGTCAGATACATATGTATCGCTGTAGGTATTGTATGTCTCGTTATAGCTCCAGGCTTGATAGAAATATTGAGTATCAAAGTTAAGGTTGGTATGTAAGTACGATGTATTTGTACCGTTGTATAGGAGTTTTCCTTCTCCTCTGTTCCATGTTTTTGTGGTGTTGTATTCAATGTATGTTTTGTTGTCACCTGCATTTATCCAAGATAAATTAACACATGTTCTGCTAACAGCTGTTGCGGTGAAATTACTCGGTGGATCTGGTATATTACTTGTCATAAATGTGTACCATCCTCGTGTATATTCACCACTACCATCTGTATCAGTTGCATTAACCCAGACAGTATACATAGTTAATGACATAAGATCAAAAATCTCAAGTGTCTTGGTTCCATTTGTTTCACCAGTTCCATTGCTTTTTTGTCCGTTGCTGCATTCAAGCGTCCAATCAAAAAGATCTCCCTCAGGATCAGATATAGGGATGCTCCAAGTGAAACTCAAAGTCTGAGTAATTGACCCATTTTCAGGATTAGGTGAACCAAAAACAGGAGGAGCATTTACGGAGGTTTCTTCTATATACCCTTGTATGCTCATGAAATCATTATGCGGGTTATTATCTCCTTCAAGTAATGTACATATTCCAACAATGAAGCTACCACCAGATAATGGAGGAATCCATGTAGTAAAGTTAACAAGGATATCCGCCCCGGGTGAGAGATTTGTTACAGTTTGTATATCAGTATAAATCACAACATCGCTTGTTGCAGTATTTGTTGTCATTGTTATCGTTGCAGTGACATTAAAGGTCTCTGTGAAATCACCGTAGTTCTTAATCACTGCCTGCACAGGGTACGGTTGGTTCGGCCAAGTTATATTTATACCATCAATGACTACCTCTAAAACCCAGTTATAGTTTAAGGTATCGTTAATATCTGCTAGTTCAGCCCATTCGCCTAGGTAGTATACCCAACCTCCTTTACCTGAAACCATTGGTCCATCATCTATGCCAAATGGATAATAAGGTGCAATAGTCTGGTTGATTTCTATAGATACCCATATGTCTCTGCTTGCATTAACAGTTATTGGAGTATCTAAAGTTATGGTCTTTAACCCAGAGCCAGTTACTGTATACAACTGGGTATAGAGCAATTGACCAGGTTCCGAGTCAGTGCCAGCGTCATAAATCTTTAGTTCGCCAGATTGCAATCCCTCTTCATAATGATAATAATACCAATTGACCTTAGTGATATTCTGTCCATCATACAGACCAAGCTCAGCGGGTGTAAGCCTAATAGCTCCTTGCCATATACCCGGTTCAGTTAATCCAACTGAATTGTTATAACCAGTGTGATATTTTAGGATGGCCTCATCATCATTGTTATAAAATGGAGAAAGAATGATATCGACACCAACATCATGAATTTCTTCATCGTTTGAAGAATCTTGTGCTATAACAGCGTTCATAAACAAAAGCGTTGAAAGTATTAAACAGCATATGATCTTATTTGTAGTTTTATTCATATTTTTTCCCCCAAATTTGCATTATAGTCTAGTATGTATATTATTCTTTTTACATTATAGAATATACTTTCTTATTATTTATAAGCTTTTATATTTAATTAACATAATAATATTATTTAATATAAATGTTATTAATAATAATCTGAAGAGTTTCATATGACTGGGATATTGGTAACAGCAGGGACATGTTTATTCGGATAAAACAGCATAGCAACTCACATAAACCATCCTTAAAGTAGCCTAAAAAATTTACAAAAATATAAAAACACTAAAGACCAAACCATATTTTTAAAAACAATTTCCCGGAAGAAAATTAGGATTATCAAGCAGCGTTATACAAATATATTTGTTTCGATTGATCGAAATTAAAATAGAAATGTACTATATCAAAAAATATGAAAAGGAATAAATATAAAACAGTTTTGTATGATATAATTATGTGATTGCTAAATGCTAAAAAGGATGCTTTTATGATTCAAATAATAAACCCTGATAAATATTTGATAAAAAAAGCAAGTAAGCTGATATCAGAAGTTTTTCCAGCTAAAGGTTTTTCAGACCGCTTAATATTATGGGCATTCAAACATCAAAGCAACTTTTTAGTAAAAAAAATAATAAGTTTATTTGGTATTTATTCTCTTTCAAATTTTTC
>CAZKUB010000113.1:0-5772 GCA_964555835.1 uncultured Thermoplasmatales archaeon | reverse complement strand
GTGAAAGCAGTTATTGCAAAATCAATGGAGAGAATACACAACGCAAATCTAATCAATTTTGGGATACTTCCGCTTAATTTCAAAGATGAAAAAGATTATAATAAAATCGAACAAGGTGATGAGGTAGAGATTCCAAACATAAAAAAATCGTTAAAAGAAGGAAAAAACCTTGTTGTAAAAAATAAGACTAAGAAAACCGAGTTTGAAGTTGTATATACCTTATCTGATAGACAGAAAAATATTCTTCTTGCAGGAGGAACCCTTAATCAGATGAGGGGTAAATAAAAAAGAATAATGGAGTTGAAAATATATGGCACAACGTGGAATTAGAGAATATGATGGAAAAAAAATGCTAGCAAATTATTGGACAGAATATATCAGCAAGGATTTTAAATTTCCAGGAAAAGTTGCTTTAGTTGATCCAAAAACAAATTTAGATGATTTACCGAAAAAACATAAATGGTTAAAAGAAGAAAAATTGGTTGTAAAACCAGATCAACTTTTTGGTAAAAGAGGAAAACATGGTCTAATAAAAGCAAATGCTCCGTATCCAGAAGTTAAAAAATGGATAAAAGAGAGAATGAACAAAGAAACAAAGGTTGGTAAGGTTACAGATAAATTAACCCATTTTCTTATCGAGCCATACATACCACATAACGAAGAATACTATATTGCAATCAAAAGTAATCGTGAAGGAGACACAATCTATTTTTCAAATCATGGCGGTGTAGACATAGAATCAGTATGGGATACAGTTGCAGAAATTCAAATCAATGTCAATGAAGACCCTGACAAGATAAATATTGAAAGTAAACTTCCAAAAGACACACCATCTAGTAATAAAAAGATGTTTGCCGAGTTTATTAAAGGTCTTTACAAGTTTTATAGAGAACTAAATTATGCATATCTTGAAATTAATCCATTTGTCGTTTCAGGAAAAGAAATAGTTCCGCTTGATTTAGTAGCAAGAATCGATGATACTGCTCATTTTGAAAATAGTGATAAATGGGGCGATTTAACATTTCCAGCGCCTTTTGGAAGAAAACTATCCAAAGAAGAAGAATACATTAAAATGATGGATGAAAAAAGTGGAGCATCACTTAAACTTACCGTGTTAAACCCTAAAGGCAGGGTTTGGACAATGGTAGCTGGTGGCGGTGGAAGTGTAATTTACACTGACACAATTGTTGATCTTGGTTACCGTGATGAACTGGCAAATTATGGAGAATATAGTGGAAATCCAACAACTGATCAAACATATGAATACGCAAAAACGATACTTGATCTGATGACACGTGAAAAAGATCCCGAGGGTAAACCGAAATTTTTACTTATTGGCGGGGGTATTGCAAATTTCACTGATGTTGCAAAAACATTCACTGGAATTACTATGGCTCTTAGGGATTATAAGAAAAAACTCAAAGATACAAATGTAAAAATTTATGTAAGACGTGGAGGACCAAATTATCAGGAGGGATTAAAAATAATGAGAGAACTTGGCGAAGAACTTGGAGTCCCTGTAGAAGTTTATGGACCTGAAACACATATGACAAGAATTGTAAATATGGCTCTGGAGGGAAACTAAATGGAGGTGATAACTATGACAAAAACTAAATCCAAACCTAAAAAACAAACTAAAGAATATATTATTATGGACAAAAACACAAAAGCAATTGTTTTTGGTTATCAACAAAGAGCGATTCAACGCATGCTAGATTTTGATTATATATGCCGACGTGAGACGCCTTCTGTTGTTGCAATTGTAAATCCAACACGTGAAGGCGTGCATAAATGCTTCTGGGGAACTAAAGAAATACTTATACCAATGTATAAAACATTATCACAAACAACAAAATTACATCCTGAAGCAGATTTTATGGTTAATTTTGCAAGTTTTAGATCAGCTTATCCAACAAGCAAAGAAGCTTTGGAAAGTAAAACAATTAGAACTGTTGCAATAATTGCAGAAGGAGTTCCTGAGAGAAGAACAAAAGAATTAATAAAAATTGCAAAAGAAAAAAATAAATGTATTATTGGCCCAGCAACCGTAGGAGGGATTGCAGCAGGTGGTTTTAGAATAGGCAACACTGCAGGAATGCTAGATAACATAGTTGAATCAAAATTACATAGAGCAGGAAGTGTTGCATATGTTTCAAAATCAGGTGGACTTTCAAATGAATTAAACAATATCATTGCAATGAATACAGACGGTGTTTATGAAGGAGTTGCAATCGGTGGTGATAGATATCCCGGATCAACCTTTATAGAACATGTAATGAGATATGAGGCAAATCCAGATATTAAAATGATTGTTCTTCTGGGCGAAGTTGGTGGAACTGATGAGTATGAAGTTGTAGAGGCAATTAAAAAAGGTAAAATAAAAAAACCTGTTGTTGCCTGGTGTATTGGAACCTGCTCAAAGGTCTTTCCAGCTGAAGTTCAATTTGGTCATGCTGGAGCACGTGCAGGCGCAGATATGGAAACAGCTGATGTAAAAAACAAGGCTTTGAAGGATGCAGGTGCGTTTGTTCCCAATAGTTTTGATGATTTTGATAAACAAATTAAGAAAGCTTTTGACAAACTTGTAAAACAAGGCAAACACAAACCAATACCAGATGTTGAGCCACCAAAAATACCTATTGATTATGCTGTTGCACTTAAACAAGGAATAATAAGGCAACCTGCTAATTTTATCAGTACTATATCAGATGATCGAGGTGACGAGTTAAAATATTGTGGCGTTAAAATTTCAAAAATCTTTGAAGAAAAATGGGGTCTTGGCGGAGTAATCGGACTATTATGGTTTAAGAAAAACCTGCCACCATGGGCAAGAGAGTTTATTGAAAGAGTTGTTCAACTAACAGCCGATCATGGACCAGCTGTATCAGGCGCGCACAACTCAATTGTTGCGGCACGTGCAGGAAAAGATCTGATATCCTCCCTTGTTAGTGGACTTCTAACTATTGGACCAAGATTTGGTGGAGCGGTACAAGGTTCAGCTGATCATTTTACAAAATATTTATATGAAGAAAAAGAGCCAAGCTTCATGGTAAAAGACATGAAAAATAAAAACGTTAACATTCAAGGAATCGGCCATAGGATAAAATCTGTGACAAACCCCGACGTCCGAGTAACCATAATGAAAGAGTTTGCAAAGAAAAATTTCCCGAAAACCGAAACGCTTGACTTCGCCCTTGAAGTTGAAAAATTAACAACGGCAAAAAGAAACAATCTAATTTTAAATGTCGATGGAGTTATTGGTGTTCTCTGTTGTGACATGTTAAGAGGCATAGGTTATTCAAGAAAAGAAGTCAGAGAATTTGTCGACCTTGGTGTTTTAAATGCTTTATTTGTTCTTGGACGAAGTATAGGATTTATGGGTCATATTATCGACCAAAAACGAATGAAACAAGGATTATATAGACATCCATGGGATGATATACAATATATGATGCCGGATAAACCTGAAAAGGTGAAATAATATGAACGCGGAAGAAAAGATAATATACACAAAAGTTGACGAGGCACCAGCTCTTGCAACGTATTCTTTTCTACCTATTGTAAAAGCATTTACCGATACCGCGGGAGTAAAAATTGAAACAAGAGATATATCTCTTGCAGGTAGAATAATTGCAAACTTTCCAGATAAACTTACAGATGATCAAAGACAAACAAATGATCTAAACTATCTAGGTGAACTTGTTAAAAAGCCAGAGGCAAACATAATCAAACTACCATGTATCAGTGCATCAATACCACAGATTAATGCAGCGGTTAAAGAATTACAACAAAAAGGATACAACATTCCAGAGTATCCTGCAGAGCCTAAAAATGAAATAGAAAAGGAAATAAGAGCAAGATTTGACATAGTCAAGGGAAGTGCTGTAAACCCGGTTTTAAGAATGGGTAACTCTGATCGAAGAGTACCAGATCCTGTTAAAAACTATGCAAAAAAACACCCTCATTCAATGGGAGAATGGTCTTCCTCATCGAAATCACATGTAGCTCATATGACAAGTGATGACCTGCGGTCTAATGAAAAATCCATGACCGTTAGCAAAGATCTAGCGGGTAACGCAAAAATTGAATTAACAAATAAAAATGGAAAAACAACAAAATTAAAAGAAAAATTACTCCTCATTGACGGTGAAATAATCGATGCAACTGTTATGAGAAAACATGCATTACGAAAATTTCTTGAAAAAGAAATAGAAGATGCTAAACAAAAGGATATTTTATTTTCAGTTCATCTCAAAGCTACGATGATGAAAGTATCTGATCCAATTATTTTTGGACATGTCGTATCAGTATTTTTCAAAGATGTTTTTGAAAAACATCAAGCAACATTCAAAGAACTAGGAATAAATCCAAATAATGGCCTAGGTGACCTGTACGCAAAAATCAAGAAACTACCAGAGAGTAAAAGAAAAGAAATAGAAACAGACATTCAAGAATGTTATAAAAAAAGACCAAGACTTGCTATGGTGAACTCAGATAAAGGAATCACTAATTTGCATGTCCCCAGTGACACAATTATCGATGCATCAATGCCTGCAGCTATAAGAAACTCTGGAAAGATGTGGGGCCCTGATGGTAAAGCATATGATACAAAATATGTCATCCCTGATAGTAGCTATGCTGGAGTCTATCAGACAGTAGTTGATTTCTGCAAAGAACATGGTGCTTTTGATCCAAGAACCATGGGAACTGTTCAAAATGTAGGTCTTATGGCACAAAAAGCAGAGGAATATGGCTCTCATGACAAAACATTTGAAATTCCTGAAGAGGGAATCGTTCGTGTTGTATCTGAATCAGGAAAAACATTATTTGAAAACAGTGTTGAGCAAGGTGATATCTGGCGGATGTGTCAAGTTAAAGACCTCCCTATTCAGGATTGGGTAAAACTGGCAGTAAACAGGGCTAAAGCATCGGGCTATCCTATTGTATTTTGGTTAAATAAAAACAGAGCACATGACGCCCAGCTTATAGAAAAAGTCAACAGTTATTTAAAAGATCATGATACAAAAGGGCTTGAAATTCATATTATGTCTCCTGTTGATGCAACTCTTTTCTCATGTGAACGTATGAAAGAAGGAAAAGATACCATTGCAGTTACAGGAAATGTACTTCGTGATTATTTAACAGATCTCTTTCCAATTCTTGAAGTTGGAACAAGTGCAAAAATGCTTTCTATTGTGCCCCTTATGAATGGTGGTGGTTTATACGAAACAGGAGCCGGTGGTTCAGCACCCAAGCATGTTCAACAGTTTCAGGAAGAAGGGCATCTTCGCTGGGATTCACTGGGGGAGTTTCTTGCACTTGCACCATCTCTAGAACATTATAGCAGTAGAACAAAAAACAAACAAGCAAAGATTCTTGCAGAAACATTAAATTTGGGAATTGAAAAATTCTTAGAAAATAATAAATCACCCTCCCGGAAAGTAAATGAACCAGATAATCGAAATAGCCACTTCTATTTGGCACTGTACTGGGCAGAAGCACTTGCAAATCAAACCAACGATATGGAACTGCAGAAGCATTTTACAAAACTTGCAAAAGAACTTGCAGAAAATGAAGAAAAAATAAACAAAGAACTGCTCGCAGTACAAGGAAAACCAGTAGATGTGGGTGGCTATTATAAACCAGATGATGAAATGGCATCAAAAGCAATGAGACCAAGTGAGATTTTCAATAATATATTGAAGGAAATAGCAGTTATTAATGCATAAATACAAAAATAAAATCCTTTATAATTCCTCTTTTTTCTTTTTT
>CAZKUB010000112.1:0-7553 GCA_964555835.1 uncultured Thermoplasmatales archaeon | reverse complement strand
GGGCTTGTAGCTCAGCTAGGTAGAGCAATCGGCTCTTAACCGATTGGCCTGGGGTTCGAATCCCCACAAGCCCGTTATATTACTAACTTCTGTTTTTCTAATATTTTAAATTTGAAAAAAATTGTTTTTTTTCTCTTTTTTATGAAACATAGTTAACAAATTATTATTTTATTTTTAGATAAACTTATATTACACCAGTAGATACATTTTAAGCAGATACATTAGTAGAGGAGGATATTCGTGCGGAACATTACAACAAAATGTGGTAATAATGCTGGGAAGATATGGTCTGTTCTAAACGAAAAAGGATGTCTAAAAAAAGATGATATAATTACTATGACGGAACTTAACAAAGAAGATTTTCATGCAGGTTTAGGATGGCTTGCAAGGGAAAACAAGGTATCACGTCATGATGAGGATTGTTTTAAAGTAGATAATACAAATCTAGATGCAGAGATTGGATCTCATGCTGGCCGTGTTTGGAAGATATTAGATATATGGGGTGATGTAGATTACGAATCAATGAAGCGACTTTCAGATTTGGACGATGAAAAGCTTCATGCAGCACTTGGCTGGCTTGCTCGTGAAGATAAAATACTGTGTGATGAAAGAAATAGATTTAATTTAAAAATTTAAAGCAAAGTATATAAGAACCATGTATTTATGGAGGCTGAAATTAAACTGGTCTGTTTTCTAAAGACCTATTATATAGAATAGATGCTAATAACAAGTGTTGTTTAGGGAGAGAAAATTTATGCGCATAGCAATGATTGGCTGGGAATACCCACCGTTTAAAGCAGGTGGTCTTGCTACGCATTGCTATGGACTTACTCGTAGTCTTGCTGATAAAAATACTAAGGTTTATTTTTTTATGCCTAAAACAAAGGAATCTGTTAAGAGTGATAAATCAAATTTGAAAATTATTGAAGTTGGAGAAACTGAAGTATTTCCATATGATAGACCTGATTCTAAGGAGATTGGCGGGAATTTTTTTGAATCTGTTTATTATTACAATAGTCTTGTTGTTTCAAAAGTTGAAGCTGAGATAAAAAAAGAAGGAAAGTTTGATGCGATTCACTGTCATGATTGGCTTACAATGAAAGCAGGTATTGAAATTAAAGAAAAATGGGATATACCCTTGGTTCTCACTGTTCATTCTACAGAGTATGATCGTTCAGGCTGGATTTATCCTAATCAGTGGTTTATAGATATTGAGCGGGAAGGGATGGAAAAAGCAGATAAGATAATTGCTGTGAGTCATTTTACTAAGCGTGTTTGTGTTGAGAGATATGGTATTGATTCTGATAAGATAACGGTTGTTCATAACGCGGTTTATCCCCTTAAAGGGGGTCATAAGAAAGAGATTGTGTTGTTTTTAGGTCGTCTTACTATTCAGAAGGGTGCTGAGTTTTTCCTTCGTGCTGCTCAAAAAGTAAAAGATTTTGAGCCTGATACAAAGTTTGTGGTTGCAGGTACTGGTGATATGCTGCCGAGGTTGATTAGTCAGGCTATTGATCTTGGTATTTCTGATAGAACTATTTTTACAGGAAGGCTTACTGAGGATGAAGTTAAGCATATTTATGGTATTTCTAGTGTTTATGTTATGCCCTCGGTAAGTGAGCCTTTTGGTATTACCGCGCTTGAAGCAATTAGTGCAGGGACTCCTACTATTGCTAGTAAGACCGCTGGGTTTTCTGAGGCTTTTAAAAACTGTCTACGTGTTGATTTCTGGGATACCGATGAAATGGCAAATAAGATTGTATCTCTACTTAGGTATGACCCCTTGCATAGAACCCTTTCAGATGAGGGGAAACGTGAGATAGATTTATTCACCTGGGACCGGGTTGCAGATAAAACTATGGAAGTATATGGGAGCGTATTTTAGTCATGACTTCTGTGTGCATGTATTTCGAAGTGCATCAGCCTATGAGACTCAATAAGTTCTCTGTTTTTAATATAGGTAACAATAATCACCACTCTGATTATTTTAATCATAAGCTTAACGAAGAAATTTTTACAAAGGTTGCAAAGAAATGTTATCTTCCAACAAATAATCTAATTCTTGAACTTATCAGAAAATACGATGGTGAATTCAGAGCTTCTTTTAGCCTTACAGGTACTTTTGTAGAATATTGTCAAGAATTTATGCCAGAGGTGCTTGACAGCTTCAAAGAACTATTCAAAACAGGTTCTGTTGACATGATTGAAGAGACATATTATCACTCTTTGTCGGGTCTTTTTGAAGAAATGGATGAATTTGAAGAGCAAGTAAAAATGCATCGTAGAATGATAAAAGATATTTTTAATTACAAACCACGTGTGTTTAGAAATACTGAGGCTATATATGATAATCGTATTGCAAAGAAAGTTGCTGATATGGGTTACAAAGGAATAATTACAGAAGGTACTGAAAAAATACTGGGATGGCGTAGTCCAAACTACCTCTATAAATCTAAAAATGCTGATATAACGGTACTTTTAAGAAATTATAACCTCAGCGATGATGTCGGGTTTAGATTCTCAGCACAAATGTGGAAAGGTTGGCCTCTTACTGCTGATAAATATGCTAAGTGGATGTCTCAAGTACACGGTGATCTAGTTAACCTTTTCATGGATTATGAAACATTTGGCGAGCATCAATGGACTGAGACAGGTATATTTGATTTTTTAAAGCACTTGCCCGGCGAAGTTTTAAAACATGATCATATGGATTTTGTGACAACTAGCACTGCAGTTGAAAGATACAATGCAGTTGGTGAGATAGACGTTCCATGGGCGATTTCATGGGCAGATGAAGACCGTGATGTATCTACATGGCTCGGCAATGATATGCAGCATGCTTGTTTTAATGAAATAAAACATATCGGAACTATGATTAGGAAAAAAAGAGATCCTGGGCTACTTCAAACTTGGAGGAAGCTACAGACATCTGATCACTTGTATTATTGCTCTACAAAAGGCCTTGCAGATGGAGATGTACATGCTTATTTCAGCCCGTATGATGGGCCATATGACGGCTTCATTAATTATATGAATATTCTACAGGATCTCAAAAATAAAACACAGTAAAATAAGATTATTTTTTTAGATAGTTTTTTAAGATAAACAATTGTTTAGCGTGTTGAGGAGAGGCTAAGTTGAACATTATTCATTTTAGTTGGGAATACCCACCGGTTATCTACGGTGGTCTTGGAACTTTTGCAACAGAAATTACTAAGAAACAAAAAGAACTAAAAAATGAAATAACTGTTTTTTCACTTAATGAAAATAATAATCTTGACACTTATGAGAAATGGAATGATATAGAGATATATAGACCTAAAACACTGGATCTTACAGAAACATTCAGACTTTTTGCAGATCATGAGTTAAAAGCCTGGGGGGATCATTTCAAGTTTTTTGCAGATGTAATAAGTTATAATACAATGTCTGCATCACAACTTGTAAATCAACTAGTTCGAAAAGATGAAAAAAAATATGATATCATTGATGCACATGACTGGCTTGGAATACTTGGAGGTATAATTGCAAAAAGAGAACTAAACATCCCTCTAATGTTTCATGTTCACTCAACAGAAGTCGGAAGATCCATAGGTAGAGGATCACATGCGATAAAAGATATAGAATTTGAAGGAGGACAAATTGCAGATTGTGTGATTACTGTTTCATATGCCATGAAAGACGAACTGGAAAAACTTGGTTTCCCAGAGCATAAAATAAAAGTCTGCTGGAACGGAGTAGATCCAAATAAATACGATCCTCAAAAAATATCAGATGAAGAAAAAATAAATCTTAGACGAGGTTATGGGATACAAGATAATGAAAACATGGTCTTTTTTGTAGGACGTCTTGTAACAGTCAAAGGCGTGGATAGTCTTGTAAAAGCAATGCCTAATATCCTACAAGATTTTCCAAATACAAAACTAGTAATACTTGGAATAGGGGACCTTGAATGGCCTTGTAAAAAAATGGCAAAAGATTTTGGAATTGAAGACAAAATCATCTTCAGAACAGAATTTATAACTGAGCCTGAACGAATTAAACACTATGCAGCAGCAGACTGTGTAGTATTACCATCTATTTATGAGCCATTTGGAATAGTTTGTACAGAGTCCATGAGTATGGCAAAACCAACTGTTGTAGGTGCTACAGGTACAAATGGATTCAGAGAGCAAATCATTCCTTCAGGTGATAAACAAAACGGTTTTCATGTAAATCCACACAAGCCGGATGATATAGCATGGGGTGTAAAACAAGTACTTGAGGATAAAAAAAGAGCTGAAATATTGGGGAAAAACGCAAGAAAAAGAGTGCTTGAAACGTTTAGCTGGGATAGCGTTGCAAAAAGAACACTTAGTATATATGAAGAATTTCTAAAATAAGAGGAATTTTTAATGAGAGAATGGCTTGTAACAAATGGACTAGGTGGATACGCATCATTGACATATAAAAATACTAACACCAGCAAGTTTCATGGCCTACTTGTTGGAAGTCTGAACCCGCCTACAGAAAGATGGGTTTTTGTATCAAACATAATAGATAAGATACAAGTTAATGATCAAACACGTGATCTTGAAAATTTTAGAACCGGTTTTAATTTTGATTTTTTTCCAAATTTTATTTATAAATCAGATGATTTTTCAATTAAAAAAACAGTTTTTATGCAACATGATAAAAACACCACTATTCTAAGATATGACATTAAAAATAAAAAACCAGTAACAATGGTTCATGGGCCTATTGTTCACCATAGACATATTTATGATGTTAATTCTCAGAGATATATGTCTTTTGAACAAAAAATAAATGATAATGTTCTTTCGGTAAAAGCAAATGATGTTGCTAACTGTCTTAAAATAAAACTCTCTGACAGCGTTTACAATAGGAGGGATTATTGGGAAACACTTTATTATGAAAAAGATAGAAAGCGTCGTGATTCATGGATAGATAATGCTGTTCATATCGGATATTTTTATAAAAACATCAAAAAGCCGAGTGTTTATTATGTTGTTTTAACAATCGAAGATGATTTGGATTTTAATCCCGAAGATATCTTTTTAAATGAAAAGCAGAGAAAGAAGAAGCTCTTTGAAGAAACAAATCTTTCTAAAAAATTTGAGAAACTTGTTGTCTCATCTGATAACTTTATTGTCAAAAAAGGAAATCATAAATCAGTTATTGCCGGTTATCCCTGGTTTGGAGATTGGGGGCGTGATACACTCATTGCACTTCCGGGTCTTACTCTTGTTACACGACGTTTTAGTGATGCTAAAAAGATCCTTCAGGTGTTTGCAGAATACTGTAAAGATGGGCTTATCCCCAATGCTTTTATGGAACGTGACTCAGTAGCAGTTTACAACACAGTTGATGCATCTCTTTGGTATATCGATAGGTTCTACCAATATATGAAGTATACAAAAGATCAAGATTTTCTTAGAAAGAACTGGAGCGTTCTTGAATCTATAATCAATGGATATACAAATGGTACACATTTTGATATAAAAATGGATGATGATTTTCTTATAAGCCATGGCCCAGGACTTACTTGGATGGATGTAAAAATTGGTGATTATTACGTTACTCCAAGATTTAGAAAAGCAGTGGAAATTCAGGCATTGTGGTACAATGCTTTAAGAATTATGAGCGTTTTTGCAAGCCAACTTGAGAAAAAAGATATATATTTAGATATATCAAAATCTGTTAAAAGATCATTTCAGAAACAGTTTGATATGTTATATGATGTAATTGATACCAAGGATTTTTCCTTCAGATCAAATATTATTTTTTTAGTAAGCCTTGACTTTCAACTGATTGATTTAAAAACTCAGAAAAAAATAGTTGAGCAGGTACAAAAAGAACTACTTACAGTTTTTGGACTTAGAACACTTTCACCACATGATCAAAACTATAAAGCATATTATATTGGAGATTACAACAAAGATGCTGCATATCATAATGGAACAGTGTGGCCATGGCTTTTGGGATCATTTATAACAGCATATATAAAAACAAACAAAAACCAAGAAAAATATAGAAAAAAAGCATTTAATGATTTTTTAAAACCTATGTTAGATATATATGGTCCTTCTTGGGATGGGTCAATTCATGAGATTTTTGATGCAGAGCCAATATATGAGCCAAGAGGTTGTATAAGTCAAGCTTGGAGTGTTGCAGAAATACTTCGCTCATGGGTTGAAGATATAGAAAACAAAAAACAAGAGCTTGAAAAAAATTTAGCATTAAATGAAATAAGCGTTTAATACGTACTGTTGAATCATACGATTTGTATTAAAAAACGAAGCATTTATTGCAATACAACTACGCATTGTCCTGATCCAGTTATCACGATCATTATAGAATTTTGGAATAATCAACTCTTCTAACTTATCATATAAATCATATCTATCAATATTGTCGTCTGAGGATTCTTCATCTGTTTTTTCAGGTCCGATACTCCAACCAGTGATGTTTTCGATGCAACCTTCAAGCCACCAGCCATCAAGGGTACTACATTGCGGGACACCATTATGTGCTGCTTTCATTCCACTTGTACCTGAAGCCTCACGAGGTCTTCTAGGAGTATTAAGCCATAAATCAACACCTGAGGTGATTAACTTTCCAATTGTCATATCATAGTTGTGAATAAAAATGATTTTTACTTTTCCTTTTATATTCTTCATCACGTGATAAATACGTTTTATTGTATCTTTTCCAGATCCATCTTTAGGATGCGCTTTACCAGCATAAATAATTTGAATCGCCCCTACTTTCTCAGATATTTCTTCTAATCGTTTTTTATCAGAGATCAATAGATCCGGACGTTTGTATGCAGTCTGCCTGCGAGCAAAACCGATTGTAAAATCATTATAGTTCATACCAACATTGTAACGGGTATTTACAAAGTTGATAAGTTCTTGTTTTGCTTTGATATGTGCATTCCAAATTTCTTGTTTATCTAAGCTGAATGCAGAGCGAAGGATATAAGGATCAGAACGCCAGCCGGGTATATTTTTGTCAAATAATTTTTGAAAAGAATCAGAAACCCATGTAGGTGTATGAATACCATTTGTAATGCTGTCAATACTATAGCCCGGAAACATTATACGACTGACTTCTCCATGTTTCTTTGCAACACCATTGACATAATGACTAAAAAATAAGGCAAGCCGCGTCATATTAAGCCTGTTTTCAAAAGTTACATCACCTAGTATAAAATCTGGTAGAATACCTCCTATCATTGACTTTGCCATATCTAAATCAAACTGATCATGTCCTGCTGCAACAGGTGTATGAGTTGTAAAAACACACTGCTTACGGACATTTTCAACATCATTATATCTATTATAAAGCTCAAGAGTTCCAAGAGCAGCATGTCCCTCATTCATATGATATTTATCGATGGTGGTGTAACCTAAAGCTTGAAGCATTCGTACTCCACCAATTCCTAGCACTATTTCTTGAGCAAGACGATATTTTTGATCTCCACCGTATAAATATTTTGTAATAGCTCTATCATAATCGCTATTTCCTTCTATATTTGTATCAAGGAAAAA
>CAZKUB010000111.1:0-5758 GCA_964555835.1 uncultured Thermoplasmatales archaeon | reverse complement strand
GGTGATGCGGATGCAGAAAACATTATTTGATTTCATTGAAAAAGATGAAGATGTAGATAATATGGATCTAATAAATAACTAAAAACTATCTTTCTTATTTTTAGTAAAAATATTTTCAGCTTTAGAGCGTTGGTGTCTTATTTTTCCAGTATCTCCATACTGCAAATGAAAGTATTACACTTGCAATTACAATACAGGTAATTGAAATCCACTTAAGTGTAGGATCATGAACAATATCTATCATTGATGACGTAATATTTCCTGTATCTTGAAGAGTGCCTTTTTCAACACCGTTATTCACAGTATCAGTATTCATAATTCCTGTTCTTAAGCCGTCATCGGTATAGAACTTAAAAGTTTCATTTAGATACCCCGCTCTATCAACAACTTTTCCTTGTAAATAGTTAAACATCTGAATAATTCCAACCGCAAATGCAACAAAAGTTACTGAAAACATTACAACAATTCTAGTATTTTCAGGGTGTAATAATCCTTCACCTTTCCATGTAAGTTTATAGTAAACCCATTTATGGCCTTCTCGTTCTTTCTTTTTAACAAGACCTGCCTCATTAAGTTTTATCAGATGTTCATGAAGAGTTGCCTTATTTAGTTCTGTAACTTTACACAGTTCTTTTAAGTTTAATTTTTTCCCATCAAGGGCTCTAAGTATAGAAAGCCTTGTATCTGAGGCAAGTGCTTTAAATGCAGTCATATCAAGTGTTACTTTTGTCATTCCATTATTATCTATTCTTTATTTATTTATATATTATTTGCTTTTGTTCGGTTTTTCCCGAACATTATCCAATTCATAAATAGCTAACTTCTATTTTAAACAGATTTTCTTCTATTCTTTTATCCTTTTGTAGAAATTTTAAATAAGGCTTTGTGTTATAGGATTTCTAATGGATAAAAAAGAACTGATCGATTTGTTAAAAGAGTGTGAGGCTATAAAATTCGGTCGTTTTGTTTTAACATCAGGTGCCATTAGCGATTACTATATAGATATAAAAAAAGCAAGTACAAAACCAAAAATACTAAAAAAAATTGCAGCTGAAATGTCAGAATATGCTCAAGGTTATGACCTTATCGCAGGTATGGAGCTTGGTGCGGTACCTCTCGCGGTTGCTCTGTCCTTAGAAACAGATATTCCTTATGTAATTATTAGAAAAGATAAACGTGAGCATGGAACAGGTAAACAAATTGAAGGTGGGGAAGTAAACGGAAAAAAAGTTTTAATAATAGAGGATGTGACAACTAGTGGTGGATCTGTTTTAAAAACAATTCAGATTTTAAGAGAGAATAAAGCATTGGTAGATGAAGTAATTGTAGTGGTAGACCGTGAGAGTGGCGCTGAAGAAAAACTAATAAACGCCGATGTAAGCTTTATCCCCCTACTGTCAGTAAGTGACATATTAAAGAAAAATAATTCAAGTTAGAATTATATTTGGAGGTGTCTAAGCATGAGCTGGAAAGATAGACCCTGGATGTTATATTTTATTATATTACTTGCAGTTATAACCGCAGGTACTCTCTGGAGGATACATGAAGGATTTAGCATTGATATAACCATTGAGTTGTTAGGTGCTATAATCACTATAATAATCATTGATGAACTTCTTTTAAAATCAAAAAGAAAAAGATGGAATCTGGTAAAAAACGAGGTGCAATATATACTGGCAAGAACAGTAAATATAATCCGAAGTGATATTCTGCGAGATATGTTTTTTTTCTCACCCGAGATAAAAGAAAACAAAGATATGGACAGTCAGGAACGTTTTATAAGAGAGCAAAAAGATGAACAATTCAACAAGCTTTTAAACATGTCTTCTAAAAAAATGTTAGAAATACTTGAAAAAGGTTTTCTTAAACAAGAGTATGAAGATTATTTCAAAGAACACGCAGAGGATCTTTGGAGGATTCTTAACACCAGATACTCTGAACATCTTGAACCTGAAGTAGTTGAAGAACTCCTAAAACTCGATCTTCATCTTAGAGACTTACATAATAGCATAAGAATCTATAAGAGGGGGGTAGATAAACAACAGAAAAAATATTACCAAGAATTAGGTGGAAGAAATATCGTGTACAATACAAAAAACATTATACAAATATTAGTCAATCTTAAAAAAATGGGATATTCTCAGATACAAAAGAGATGAAGATGAAAGTATTTATTAAGTTTATTTTCTTTGAGATAACTATGTAAAATGCGGAAAAGGTTTTTATTAAAACATACGTTAACAACTGAATAATAATACGGTGAGGCATATTGATATTCATGTTAGAAAACATATTTAACAACGGGTATTTTCAATTTTTAGTAATTTTAATTGGAACAATACTCTTTGCTTCTATTTCATATCTTATTATAAAAATCATAGCAAAAAAAGCAGCTAAAAACAAGAAAGAATTTGGACGTTTTATTATTAGAAAACTTCTCAAACCAATGTTATTGCTTGTATTTTTATCAGGATTTTACACTGCTTTAAAATCATTAAATTTTCTTACAGATCCATCCTGTGCCTTCTGTATATTTTATGTTGGTAATACTAGATTCTTTGTTTTAGACGCATTATTTTTTGCATTTATAACAATAACAATTGCTTTGTTAATTTCTAGGATCATATCAGTTTTAATGACAGGTTGGATGAGGGTTACTAAAAATTATGACAAACCACCAGGTCTTATCGATAAAATGATTACTGGAATAATTTTTATATTAGCATTTATTGTAATTATTGGATATTTTCAAATTGATATAACACCATTGATTGCAGGGGTAGGTCTTGGTGCTCTGGCGATAGGGCTTGCTCTTCAAAGCACTCTTTCTAATTTTTTTGCAGGTATACATCTAATATCTGATCATCCAATTCGCGCTGGTGATTTCATAGAACTTGATCCCGATACATCAGGTTTTGTAGTTGATATCGGCTGGAGATCAACCAGGATCCGTATGCTTACGGACAATCTATTGATAATACCCAATAACAAACTTGCAGAAAGCAAAATTATCAATTATTCACTCCCAAAACAAGATTTATCTATCTGGATTCCTTGTGGTGTTGCCTATGAATCAGATCTTAAAAAAGTTGAACAAATAACCCTGGAAGTTGCAAAAGAAATACAGAAAAATACCCCTGGTGCTGTAAAGGATTTTGAACCTGCTTTTAGATATAGAGAATTTGGGGATTCAAACATTAATTTTATTACCATTCTGAGAGTGGAAAAACCAATAGCTCGTTTTGTTGTTCGAAACGAGTTTATAAAAGCCTTAAAAGAAAGATTTGATAAAGAAAAAATTGAGATATCCTGGCCTATTAGAAAAATTTACAATATGAAAAAATGAAGTGTAAATAAATCAATTTATAAACTACGCTTTAATTGCAAACTATTGGCAGGTAACACAGTTTTACTTTATACGCAAATAAAGACAAACTCTTATTAAGGATTAATAATTCACAGTTATTATTTAATGGAGGATATTATATGAATAAAAAACTTTTGAGTGTTTTTATGTGTATGCTGATGATTACTGCGATGATATCAGTTACCGGATCTCTAAAAAAAATTGAGAAGTACAACCCTGTTTCAGAAAGTATTACTGATGATAACTGTACATTATGTTCTGAAAAAAAAGAAAGCACTGTTAATACTAGATCTCAATCATTTGTTTCATATCCTGTAATGGATCTGGTTACTGAATTTGATGAATACGATATTTCACCAAAGCCAGAGATTATGTATACTCCTAATGAGTTTAGCTGGTTAACTTATGATAATCAGGATTGGACTACACCTGCCAAAAGACAACTATGTGGTGATTGTTGGGCTTTTGCAGCTATTGGTATTCTTGAAAGCATGATAAACATTAGAGAGGATTGTGCAAAGTTAAATCCGGTTTTATCAGAACAATATATCCTTTCTTGTCTACCACGTGCAGGAAGCTGTCGTGGTGGCAACCCGACACGGGCATTACAACTTATGATGGAGACAACGCCCGATGGAAATTACCATAACGGTGCCCTACTTGAATCATGTTTCCCTTACCAAGGAGATGATAAAGTTCCTTGTGATGATAAATGCTCTAACTGGGCAGAAATGCTAGTTCCACTATTGGATTATGGCTCCTGGAGAAGTGATGGATCCTCAGAAGATATCCAGGCTATTAAAACACAAGTCATGTCTGTTGGACCTGTTGTCGCAGGTATCAGAGCAACAAATTTCTTCAAATGGTGGGGTTCAGTTCAACATAATCCTAACAGGTATTTTCCAGATATAAAGCCAGTTGTTGGGATAAATCATGTAGTTATGATTGTTGGATGGAAAGATTCTCCTCTTATTCCTAATGGTGGATATTGGATATGTAAAAACAGCTGGGGAACAGATTGGGGGTATGACGGGTTTTTTAATATCGAATATAATTCTTTAAATATTGACAAATCCTTGGTTTCTTGGGTTGAATATGATCCTGAAAGCGTTAATTGGCCACCTATTGCTGATGCAGGTGATTTATACTTTGGCGATATTGGAGAAGAAATAACATTTGATGGCAGTAATAGTTTTGACGCTGAAGATGATATTATTTCTTATTTCTGGGATTTCGGCGATGGGAACAATGGTACTGGAGTTACAACAACCTATACATATGCAGAGCAAGGAATATTTGCTGTAAACCTTACTGTTACTGATGGTGGTGGAAACATAGGAACAGATCAGACTTGGGCCGGAATAGAAACAGAAATGGATCCACCCGATACGCCAACTATCTCTGGCGATACAATTGTAACACCAGGTCAGGTCTATGAGTATACTTTTTACACCATGGATTCAAATGGTGATGATGTCTACTATTTGGTTGATTGGGGTGAATATCATTCTAATGAAGAGTTGTATGGGCCTTATGAATCTGCAGAAGAAGTAATATTGTGTTATAATTGGTCGTCATCAGGAAATCCAGTTATTAAAGCAAAAGCTATAGATATATATGGTTTAGAAAGTGATTGGGGATATCTAAACGTTAAAGTATCTCTAAATCAACCTTCAGTACATCAACAAGTATCACAACAACTTATACAACGCTCTTCAAATCCTTTCTTATACAATGTAGTACAGAAAATATTTAATTTCCAATGATAACATTTTCATTTATATTCAATAAACAATGTGTTGTACTATCCTAAGTTTATACTCTGAAAAAAATAGTGTACAATTAAATAGATGAATTCTATTTAACTTCTTCCGGGAGGCTGATATATTTGAACATTTTAGTAGTTGGCGGTGGAGCTCGAGAAAATGCTATATGCAACGCTGTTATAAAATCAAAAAACGCTGAATTATATTCAGTAATGAGTAATCTTAATCCAGCAATAAAAAACATGGCTAAAGCATTTTTGCAGGAAAAAGAAACAAATATTGAAAAAATTGTAGCTTGGGCTAAAGAAAAACAAATTGATATAGCTCTTGTTGGACCAGAAGCACCTCTTGAAAAAGGAATTGTAAATAGTCTTGAAAAAGAAGGGATTTCTGCTTGTGCACCTACAAAAGAAGCAGCACGTATTGAAACAGATAAAGAATGGATGAGGAATCTTTTAAAGAAATATAAAATACCTGGACAGCTGAAATATGAGACGTTTAAAAATCCAGAAAAAGCAAAAAAGTTTATAGAATCAATGAACTGTGAAGTCGCAATAAAACCAATAGGCCTTACAGGTGGTAAAGGCGTTCGCGTCTATGGGGATCATTTTAAAGGAATCAAAGG
>CAZKUB010000110.1:0-3054 GCA_964555835.1 uncultured Thermoplasmatales archaeon | reverse complement strand
ATTTTTTGGAATTATTGCATTCATCGGATTGCTTGGCCCGCATATCTCTAGAATGATTATTGGTGGAGATCATCGGTATCTTATTCCTGCATCCATTATTATTGGAAGTGTTATTCTTTTAATATCAGACACTGCTGCTAAAACTCTGCTTGCTCCGGTAGTTTTACCCGTTGGTATTTTAACATCCTTGCTTGGCGGTCCGCTGTTTATTTTTCTTCTGATTAGGAGGCCACAGAAATGATATTTGAAGTAAGAGGGGTTGAGTTTGGATATCAACGCGCATCTACGATAAAGGATATCTCGTTTTCCATCGATAATGGTGATATTCTAACCATTCTAGGTCCTAATGGTGTTGGAAAAACAACGCTTCTTAAATGTCTAAACCGAGTGTTAATTCATCGAAGTGGCACAATTATTCTTGATGAAAAGCCCCTTGAATCTTATTCCAGAAGAGATGTAGCAAAGAAAATTGGATATGTTCCCCAGAGAGGAGCTATTTCAGGAATGACAGTTTTTGATTCCATTCTTCTTGGCAGAAAACCTCATATCATATGGGATGCTTCCGACAGAGATTTAAAAATCACTGGAAGGGTTATTGATTTAATGGGACTTGAAAAGCTATCATTAAGAAAGATCAATGAAATCAGTGGTGGGGAATATCAAATGGTACAAATTGCAAGAGCCCTTGTTCAGCAACCTAAAGTCATAATTCTTGATGAGCCGACAAGTAATCTTGACTTAAAAAACCAGCATGTAATCATGAGTATAATACAAAAAATCGTTAAAATGAATGATATGGCTGCTATTATGGCAGTTCATGACTTAAATCAGGCAATCAGATATTCCAATAAATTTCTTCTCATGAAAAAGGGTAAATTTCTTGCTACAGGTGGGCGGGAAATCATAACCCCCGATATCATCAAAGAAGTATACGATATTGAAGTAATGGTTGAAGAGATTAATGGAGCACCAATGGTTCTTCCTCTAGAATAATAACATAAAGTGATAAAATGAACGGATATAAAGAAGAGCGCAATGAACAAAAGAATTGCATGCAAAAAGAGTTTTTTAATCAAAGAGCTAATAGATGGGATAAAAATACCAAGCATGATGCTGATAAAATTAAATATATTATTTCCCAATTAGATTTAAGCGGTAGTGAAAGAATTCTTGATGTTGGTACAGGTACAGGAATTTTAATACCATTTTATATGAAGTATCTTACTTCTGGAAAAATTACTGCTATTGATTTCTCTGAAAAAATGATTGAGATTGCAAAAACAAAACACCCTTTAAAAAAATATCCACAAGTTGAATTTGTTATTTCTGATGTTTATGATCTTGATTATCCCTCTCTGTTTGATATTGTAATGTGCTATTCCTGTTTCCCTCACTTTAAGGATAAACCTCGGGCCATCTCAATTTTAAAAAAAACCTTAAAACACAACGGAAAGTTTGTAGTGGCTCATTCTAATTCTAGAGAGGAAATTAACAGGATACACATAAATTCAGGAAATGAGATATCTGGAGATATTCTTCCGTCGATTTCCATTCTGAAAGATATGATCCAAAACGCAGGGCTTAAACCCATATTTGAAAGAGACGATGACGATTTTTTCATGCTGATTGCCAAGAAAGTATAATATTCTATGATTGATGCTACAGTAGCAAAAGCTTTAAATTCGTGTTACTTTTAACTATACATTGTGCTACTATGACAGAAAAAATAACTAGATTTGGTGTAAGTATCGAACCTGAATTACTTAAAAATTTTGACAAAATAATCAAAAAAGAAGGCTACAGCAACAGAAGCGAAAAAATAAGGGACCTAATAAGAAAAAATCTGATTACTCAAGAAACAACAGATCCAAATACGGAAGCAATAGGAACACTTACAATGATATATGATCATCACACAGGAAACCTGACAAACAAACTACTAGCTCTACAACATGATCATCACAGTGAGATACTAACAACTACACATGTACACATAGATCATAACAACTGTTTAGAGGTACTAGTTTTAAAAGGTAAAACAAAAAATATAAAAAAACTATCAGATAATATTAGAGCATTAAAAGGAATAAAACATGGAGAGTTAGTAATAACTAAAAGTTCTAATTAACACTTCTCTCTAACTATCTCATTTAACTCTTCTACAAACTTTTTAACATCAACACCATGGACGCTTGCTATATCACTGAGTTTTTCAAAACTTGCCGCGATACAGCCTATACAGCCCATATTATACTTCTGAAAAACAGGAACTACTTCAGGGTATTTCTCAATAACTTCTCCGATATTCATATCTTCTGTGATTATATTTTCAGCCATTATCTAACACCTATTTTATACGCAGTCAAATAAGCATATAACATTTAAGTCTTATGTTGAATTTAATTTTTGTTTTCTTTTTCTGATAAGCTCCTGATAAAAAGAAAAAATATCATCCGGCTTTTTATACCACTGCATTGGTTGACGAGCCTGGATATCACCATACGCAGGTGTTGCCCATACAGATTTTTCCTGTGTCATACCCATCTCAGTTCCATAATAAATTATCGGCGGCTGTGATAATGAAAACTGTATCTCAGCTGCTTTTTTCAAACAGTTTTTATCATTGTTAGATTCAAAAAGAAAACGATCCATATCATGATTATCTAAAAAACTTGGTAAAAAATAATCATCTGGATATTTTCTATAATGATTAGATATCTTATAATTCATATTCTCCATATCAAAAAAGTCAGGGTTTCTTGCAATATGCTCTCTAAATATTTCCTGTACTTTAAAATCAAGAACACCGTCAAGCTCCCCAATGTATTCCTTAAAAAGAGCTTCAGATGACGCACCAAACAACCACTTAAAAAACTTCCATCGAAGTTTTATTGTTTTAAGCTCAGAAAAACTTATTCCCATCATCCAGGCCTCACCAATTAAAACACATTCAGGTTTTTCTGCTTTAACCTGTTTCTTAAAATTCTTCCAAAAACGATGAGAGGGGCCGATGCAATGATCAAGTCTGAAACCATCAAAACCCATGGAAAGCCA
>CAZKUB010000109.1:0-2945 GCA_964555835.1 uncultured Thermoplasmatales archaeon | reverse complement strand
ATATACAAAAGAAGGAAAAATCACTAAAATAATTCGTACAGCTGCTGATTTATTAAACGGCACTCCTTCTATTGTTTTTGGTCTTTTTGGTTTTGCATTTTTAGTTTTGTTTCTCGGGTGGGGAAAAGTATTATTTGCAGGTCAACTAACATTAGCATTCATGATTATTCCAACTATCTTACGAACCTCTGAAGAGGCTTTAAAAAGCGTACCTCAATCAATTAGAGAGGGAAGTCTTGCGGTAGGTGCGACACGCTGGCAGACTATAAGAAGAGTGGTTCTACCTCCGGCATTACCTGGCATTATAACAGGTGCCATTCTTGGCATAGGACGAGCAGCGGGAGAAACCGCTCCGATTATGTTTATTGCAGTTACGTTCTCAGCTTTTGAGACTTCATCTATATGGCAACCGGTTAATGCACTTTCATATCATATACTTGTTTTAGCAACAGAGATCCCCGGAGAAGCAGCAAAAACTGCTGCAGGGGGTGCCGCACTTGTATTGCTCCTGCTTGTTATAGGCTTATACACAGTTGCTATTTTGATTAGAAACTATTATAGTAAAAAAATGAAATGGTGAAACAGAATATGAAAAATAAAGACTATATAATTAGGACTAAAAATCTGAATTTATGGTATGCCGATAACCATGCCTTATCTGATGTTACTTTAAACATGAAACCAAATAAAGTCACAGCGCTTATTGGTCCATCTGGTTGTGGAAAAAGCACACTTATACGTTGCTTTAATCGTATGAACGATGTAATCCCTGAATGTAAAATCAAAGGTCAAGTATATTATCATGACAAAGATATTTACGGACAAGGTGTAGACGCAGTTGAAATACGTAAAAAGATAGGAATGGTTTTTCAGAAACCTAACCCATTCCCAAAATCAATTTATGAAAATATTGCGTATGGACCACGTGTACAAGGGACGAATAATAAGAAAAAACTTGATGAAATAGTGGAAAAAAGCCTTAAGGATGCCGCTCTTTGGGACGAAGTAAAAGATCGGCTTAATGATAGTGCTATGGGGTTATCTGGCGGTCAGCAACAACGTTTATGTATAGCTCGTTCTCTTGCAATAAATCCTGAAATTATTCTTATGGATGAACCATGTAGCGCACTTGATCCTATCGCAACTGCCAAGATTGAGGATTTGATAGGTGAGCTTAAAAAGGATTATACTGTAATTATTGTTACTCATAATATGCAGCAGGCTGCAAGAGTATCTGATTATACTGCATATATGTATCTTGGTAAAATGATTGAGTTTGGTGAAACCAAACAGATATTTGAAAAGCCTAAAGAAGAATTAACTGAAAATTATATAACTGGTAGATTTGGATAAAAAAAGGTGAAAAAAAATATGGTTGAAAAATTTCATGATGAATTAAAAGAAGTAGAAAAAGAAGTTTTGAAAATGGGTAATCTTGCAAAGGATATGCTAAAAAAATCCATTGAGTCATTAAAAGAACTTGATAACAAAAAAGCAGAATGGGTCATATCACAAAAAGCAAAACTTGCTGATATGGATGACAAAATTGAAGAAAAAACACTCAGACTTATTACGCTTTATCAGCCGATGGCAATTGATATGCGCAGGATTGCCTGTATCCTTAAAATGATTACTTATCTAAATAGAATTGGAAGATACGGCAAAGATATCGCAAAGTTTGAAATTGAGTTTGAAAAAAATGGTCATGTAAAAAAACTTATTAGTCTACCTCATATGGGAAATATTGTAGATGGAATGCTTGATGATGCCTTGTATGTTTTTGAAAAGGGAGAGGCATCAAAATTCAATGATTTTATAGAGCGTGAGGAAACCGTTGATGAACTACGTTATTCTATTTTTAGGGAATGCTTAAGTTACATGATGGAAGATCCAAAGGTTATCACTCGTTGTACTTATTATATTATGATTGCAAGATACCTTGAGCGTTGTGCTGATCATGCCTGTAAAATAGCTGAAAAAATTATATATATGATAACAGGCGATCATGTAGAAATTGACTGCAGAGAAGAGACAAGCAAAGCTTGTTTTACAGGCGTTAAGAAAAAATGAAGACAAATAAAAAAACTGTGCTTTTTTTATGCACGCATAACAGCTGTCGTTCTCAGATGGCCGAAGGTTTGCTAAATACGCTTTATAAAGATAAATACAAAGCCTTTAGCGCAGGTGTTCAAAAAACAAGTGTTAATCCTTATGCCGTGGAAGTCATGAAAGAAATCGGCATTGATATCTCCAAGCATTATTCAAAACTTATCACCGATTTTCAAGGTAAAGAATTTGATTATGTAGTAACGGTTTGTGATAATGCAAAAGAAACTTGTCCTTTTTTCCCAGCTAAAAAAGTGATTCATAAAAGTTTTCAAGATCCTTCATCGTTTGAAGGAGAAATTGATGAAACTCTCATTATTTTTCGTAAGGTTCGTGATGAAATAAAATCTTGGATAGATACTGAGTTTGGTAGATAAAAATATGAATAAAAGCTTTTTTTTAAAAGGATTTGCAAGAAATATATTAATCGTTGGGCTGGTAAGTCTTTTTACAGATTTAAGCAGCCAAATGGTTTTTCCATTAATTCCTTTGTATCTTGTGACTATTGGTGCTAGTGCATGGGTTATAGGCCTTGTTGAAGGTGCTGCAGAAACTACTGCATCACTTTTAAAAGTTTTTTCAGGTTATTGGTCTGATAAAATCAAAAGAAGAAAACCTTTTGTTTTTGCAGGATATAGTATTTCAACAGTTACAAAACCACTTTTTGCATTTGCTAATATCTGGCCTTTTGTTCTAGTAATTAGAATCATTGAAAGAGTAGGCAAGGGCATTCGTAATGCGCCTCGCGATGCAATTATTGCTGAATCCTGTGATTTATCATGCAGGGGTAAAGCATATGGTTTTCATCGTGCAATGGATGGAATTGGCTCTATTTCAGG
>CAZKUB010000108.1:0-10580 GCA_964555835.1 uncultured Thermoplasmatales archaeon | reverse complement strand
GTTTCAATCCTTGTTTTACTGGAGACCTCTCTCACACCGCAATTTCTCTGTAAATGCAATCTATTTGCCACATTTTGCAAAAAACAGAAACATCTATTTGCCTGATTTTTCCTCCTTAAATCAAACAAAAATTTAATTTTTTATCCACCTGTACATATTTTTGCTTGAGACAAATCCTTATCTGGCAATGAATTAAACAAAACATTCTCTTAAACACAAATATTTCTATAGCAACAATCAATACATTTAACAGTAGAACTTGTTTTTTTGGGATAATATCCCTTCTCTATTATTTCAAGAATATTATGCACTATTTTTTCTGCCTCTGCAAATAATTTATCTGAAAATTCTACCTCTTTCAGAAGATTATTACTCCTCAAGTAACATATGTATCCCTTCTTAACATCACATCCATAATTTTCTCTGATAAGTAATCCGTACAAAGCAGACTGTATTTTATGCGTTGCATAAAGGAAATCTCTGTACACAGTAAACTTATAGTCAAGCGGTGCCATTATCCCGTCAGCAAGCGTTAAAGCCTCGTCAACTATTCCTCTGATATGATATCTGTTAGAATTCAAATACACCAGTGTTTCTTTTTTAACGGCGTTGATTTTCTGCCGAAGATAATTTTTATTTATAACTGTCTGTCTTTCATGCAATTCTCTACCCTTCAAAACCTTATAACGTTTTTCCTCGTGCTGAGGTATATCCAAACAGTTCATAAAATAAGTAAATCTTGGACAGTAAAGGTATTCAATGACTTCAGACGGCGTAATTGAAACATTACTATCAAATCTTACAGGCATAGTGGTTTAGAAAAACTGGGTAATTTTTTCATCTGCAACAAGTTTTTTATCAAAACTTCTACCGATTAACCTTGCCTTTTTAAAATCATCCTCACACATAGGAAAAACAAAAACTGCATCGTTTTCTTCTACAATATCTTCACAGTGAAGAGATAACTCATCAATCTGGTTGCTATTCATAGTTCCCAAAAAAGCACTCAACTGAACCCTGTAAAGTCCATAACCTTTACAGATCTTTGCCACCATATTTCTCTTTTTATCATCAGAAATATCGTAAATTACCCAGGTTAACATATCGTTATTATTTTATAAAACTGTTGGCAATACTATGACATTCATACTGAATGGTATCCCGGTTCTTTATATTTCTTCCCCTGTATCTCTGGGTTTTCTCAAGCGTTTCATTCAACGTACTTATGAGAACTGCTTTACCTTCTTTATTCAAAGTAAAGCCACCTTTTATTTCGTCCAAAAAATCCTGCTTTACCTTTCTCTGGCTGAAAAGATAAACAACTGTCTGGTCTGCATACACACGGAACAAATCGATTAGATCAAACACCAGTGATTTTTTATTGTAGTTGTCCGTATGGATAAATCCCAAATAAGGGTCTAAACCAGCGATAATACAGGCTTTTTCTACCAATGAATAAAGTACTCCGTAAGCATAGTTTAACAGGCAATTAAACTCATCTTTTGCCGGATTTCTACTTCTACCGTCAAATTCAAATCGTTTGGGAATAATAAATGCAAGTGCCTCAAAATAAATTTTCCCGGCGCTACCCTCAAGTCCCATAATAGTTCCTCTTTTTTCTTCAAGAGTACCAGAAAGTTCTCCCAGTTTATTTTTTATCTGTTCAATCCTGCCGGCATATTCCAGTATTTCCTTTTCTTTTTCAATCCTGCTGTTTGCAAGGCGTTGTAGGAAATTCTTTTGATTTTCAAACTTCTGTGAAATCCATAACTTCGCAAGTTCAAAACCTGCTTCTGTCTGTGCGAATTCCAGTTGTCGCCTTCTTATAAGTGTCGTAGAGCCTAATTTTGAGTGCCATACCCTCCCGTATGGATTACCGAATTCATCAAGGAAAACAATATCTATGTTATTCTCCACCGCAAACTTTATGGCATCAGTTGAAATGTATGCCGCAGTTGAGATAATTATCCTTTCAACTTTTTTTGCGGAAACCTCAAACTCCTTATCTTCATTTTTTACGAGAAAACAGTCACTCTTTTTTCTGAGATAAGAACCGTAACTATTAATCACCAGTTCCATTTTAACCTCAAAACATTTTTCTAAGAATTGCCCAGGTATCTTCCTCCAAAGGCAATTTTTTTATTGCCACATCAATACCTTTTCTTGTTTTTTTCTTCCATCCCTCAGGCAATGTATTCCACAATCTTTCAAGTCTTAACTTTTCTTCCCTATCAGGAACAATCCTTTTCGCAACTGCCGCAATTTGTTTAAGGTCTTTTAAAACTTTCTCTTCGTTTCGCCTTCTTTGAAAAACTATAAGTTTATGAACCAAAAATGATGCCATAGAAGGAATTTTAATCTTAATGCCTTTGGATATCTTAATCTCTGCGGGCTCTTTGAAAAGAAGTTCTAAAAATCTAACCTGTTGAGCAATTAATGACAGTTTTTGTATTTTAACGGGCTGTACTTTCTCCCTGCCCTTCTCAGGAACAAGGAAGTCTATTCTTAATCCGGGCTGGTAAAAATATATGGAACCATCAGGATTGAATCCCTCCCTAAATCCGATTTCTTTTAATAGTTCGGAAACTCTTATTTCTTTTCCCTTATACGGGAGAGCAATAGCAAAATCCAAATCATTCGTCCGCAGAGGAAAGGGACTTACTCCATAATGTTCTTGATATAAACGGAACGCCCAACTTCCAATAAGTTCTATGCTTTCTTCCCAGAGTCCGGACTGATTTAACGTCTTTATTATTTCCCTGACAGGTTTAAGAAACTCTGCATTAGGTTGTATCCTCAACAATGCAAGCGATTCCTCTACTTCTTTAAGCTCCTTTTCCAGTTGTTTCCGTTCTTTTAATTCCTTCCTGATTTGCTCAGAAACCTTCTTACCAATATATTTTTGAATAACCTTGTTCTTTCCCCGATACTGAAGATAAAAATATTTATTTCCGGATATCGTTTTACTTTTTATCGTTCCCTTGGGAAGACAGGCAAGCCGGGAGATAATCTCTCGCCGTACTTTCTGATAATATGAGGCATTCTCATCCAAGACGTTCTTCAGAATATTCATATTACAATTTTACCCTACATTATATAAAAAATGCAATTTTGTAGGGTAAATAAATTCGTTATTTTGTTACCGCGTTTTTATCTTTTACCAACGTTCCAAAACCTCTTGAGACGGACTTACCAATTCCCCAATAATCCGGTATTTCAAAATTTACCATAAAATTTCCTTTAAATCCAATCATCTGTATTCTTTTCAAAGATGTTTTGATTTCCGCCAGATGTTTGATGTGTGCTTTTATTGGTTCAGGAACAGTATATCCGAGACTCTTGGATATAGAAATAATATTACCGACAAGAATTTTCTCTAAAAATTCCTTTTTTTGCATCCATCTGTCAAGTTGTCGGTATTTCTTGTAATTTCCATCATTCAATGCCAGCCACGGTGTAATAAATGTATAGGAAATTTGTTCCTTTGTTATGGAAAATTTTGCTACATAACTTTCTAATCCCTTACTTAAAATTTCTTGCCAACGGCCGTTCAGATTAATTTCCCTTAAACTGTGAAAAGTTTGTTCAACAACTTCCAATCCTTCATTGAATCCTATAAGATAACATATACTATTTATCACTTTGTACTGTACACAAGGGTATTTATATATCAAATTGCCATTTTTGGTGTGTTGATGTGCATATGGATTATTCCAGAATAAATTTCCGAGATAACCTCTTATTTTCCAAGCATCACTGGATTTCAAAACTATGTTGCTATCAAAAACGAGCCTAAAATTTTTTGTTTCCATTTATTCACCATATAACTATAGTTTTTGTATCTTTGGTTATAAAACCAGTTTCTCTGTCATAATAGTCAACCAAAGAAGATTGTTTAACATATCCTATTTCTCCAATTTCTGGGGGCATATTTTCTACATTAGTGGGGATTGATATAACATACTGATAAAAATCTGCCTTAATAGAATCAAACATTTTTTTTCTGTCAAACAAATCATACATAGATTTTAAATCTAAATACTTCTGCCAAATTTTCTTTGCATCTTCATCTATTTCTATAAAAACATCTTTCTTTAAATAATCTTCTTCTATGAGTTTAAAATTCCCTATAGATATTTCTTCATCTTCACTATCATATCTAAGTTTTACTATTGCTTCTAATAATCTTTTTGATATATCCTGTGATTTCTTTTTGCTCGTTTCCGTATAGAATATATCTATAATATCTAATAATTCACTTTCTTTTATTTCGTTATGAGTAGTTAATATCTTTCGGGTTATGTCTAACAGTACGGGGTCATAAATATATGAAGCATATAGTCGTCCACAGGCTCCTTTCAACGATACAAGATAAACTTCACCTTTTTGTTTTCCATTCCTGTTACATCTGCCTGCTGATTGATTAATTGAATCCAGCGGAGCAATATCACGAATGACGACATCAAAATCTATATCCACACCTGCCTCTACAATTTGGGTTGAGACAACTGTTCTGTAAGTGCCTTTTTGAATGTTTCTTATTCTTTCAAGTCTATCCTTAGGAATTATGTGTGTTGACAAATAAATGGACGTAACGTTTTTATTTTTGGTCAGATTGTAAAAATCTTTTGCAGAGGTTATTGTGTTAAAAATAAAGAGATGTCTTTTTTTATTATTCAGGTCAAAACTTTCTGATAGTTCACGTACTGTTATCACATTGTTTAATAAAGGTTTTATTGAAATTCTATTCAGTTTATTGAAATAAAATTTTCTGTTGACAAGTTCCGTAATTTTTTTTTCTTCAAATATTAATGGTTTCGTTGCTGTTACAAGTATTATATAAACATTTAGCATCTCTGAAATTTCTTTAAGTAAAGTTTGCAAGAGTAGCCAGTACTTAACCGGTATAGATTGAATTTCATCAAGAATTATTATGGAATTAGCAATTCTGTGGAACTTCCTGATGCTTTTATTGCGATTTGAAATCAAGGAATGAAATAATTGAACAAAGGTAGTTACAATAATTTCGGCATTCCAACCTTCAACAAGTATTTTTGCCTGGTCAGATTCAAACTCATTGGTATCCCGTCTGTAAAAAATATCTGAAAGATGATGATGTTTTAAAAATATATTGGTATAAGGTTCAACATTATTCGTTTTTAAAACGGATTCAATAACAATACTATTCTGGTCAATGATGCTTAAAAAAGGAAGAGCATATATAATGCGATGATTTTGTTTCAGATTATCACGTAATTTTAAAGCAAAAGAAAAAGCCGTCAACGTTTTTCCAAGTCCGGTTGGCAGGTTTATAGAGTATATTTTTTCATCAGGATTTATTGTGCTATTTACGACTTCATCATATGCTTTTTCTCTCAAGTAATTAATAGGAGCGGCAGGAAAAATATTTTGTGCCTTGTAATTATCTACAAAGTTACCGGAGATAAATTTACTCCGCTCAAATATTGAAAAATCTCTAATAACCACATCACTCTTATCTGCATCAAGCAGGATTGAATAGAGTAAATTCAGTGTTATGAAACTTGCAGTGTTATTATTTAACTCTCTAAATTTTCTAACATTTTTTTTGACGATTTTAAATTCATCAACAAAATTATCAATCCACCTTTTAATAGTCTCTTTATCCAAAACCAGAGACAATCCTGCATTATGAAGATATTCTGCAAGAATTGAAAATTTACTGCTATCTATACTTTCAATCTGTTCCTGCAAAATCCCTATATCGTTATCAGTATATAATGTCACTTCATCAGAGATATTTATAAAATTTCCATGGTGTCTTCTTACCGTGAGAAAAGCAAAAAAAGGGAAAAGTTCGTTATCTGTTTTTATCTCTTTGCATAAGTAGTAAGTGCATATCGCTGACAAAAAACTATGTTTTGTTTGTGGCAGATTTTTAAGTTTAAATTTTTCCGGCTCAACCGCATTTAAATATCCTTGAAAATAATTTGTAGATTTTCCGACATCATGTGAAAGAGCTATAATTCTGGTTATCACAGTTAGTTTTTCTTTTATCTCTACAGGTTTTTCAGAGAGAAACAATTCTGAAAGTTTCATAACTCCTGTAAGATGGTCTTCCAATAATCTATTAGGATGAGAATAGAGTTCAGAAGAAGGTAATGTTTTCTCCATTTTCAAGTTTGTAATAGGCATACACTTTTGTTTTTATGCTTTTACCATCGGGTTCAAAAATCACATCTTCATAATTTTTAACAATTCTATCAGGAGTCATTACCAATGGGATTTTTTCTTTAAAATATTTTTTCCCAGTCTCAATTTCCAGTCCTCCAGGAACAATATTACTAACAACAATAGGAGTAAATATCTCTGCTGTTTTTCCATTAGTTATTTTTTCTGTATCAAAAAGTCCGACATATTTAAAATTTGCAAGGAGTTCACTGAGACCCATAGATACAGTATAAATATTTTTATGCCCAACTAAAAACTGCTGTAATCCTTTAATAATCTGTTGGTCATTATGAATACAATAAATTCTGAAACATACATCTTTAACAAATTCTGTTCTAATTTGTGTTCTGAGTGCAAGATTTCTATCACTAAATGGCCGTTTTAAATTAGTCCCTTTGGTTTCTACCAGATTCAAGCCCATTCTTGCTTTCTTAACAGAGTTTATAATTCTAATTGCTATCTGGCATTTATCTGATGAGAAAATTTTCAGGTATGCATCTTTACCTGTTCCATAAATAGCACCCAGTATTCCTGCGATTGTTGGAGGAGGAGGAAATGAAAATGTGAGAGGAGACGTTGTCGTATAGAACTTCCTGAAGTGTCCGTAATCCCCCCAGATGTCAAAAACTAAAGTTTTCATAACAACACCTTTTAAAAATTTAAAATTTCCAGATTGAAATCTTTTTTCAAGATATCAGTTATTTCTGCCTCCTGACTATTTTTAACAAACCGAATTCTTTCATCTGTTTTCAACCTTATTTTACCGATTTTTTCTTTAGAATCAGACAATGATTTAATAAGGTTTGTGATGTCAATCTTCACATCAGTGATATCCCTTATTTCCGTATCGTTCTTCTCAGAGATAAGTGATATTCTTTTGTCCAGTTCACCGATATAGAAATTTTCTTCTCTGTACACGATTTCCAGAAGCAATCTTGGAGTTTGTCCGAATTTAGAACCTGAAATAAGATTCTTTGTTCCATTCCATATAGCCTCAAGCATTAAAAAAATATCTTCCTCTGTAAGTTTAATGTTTTGATTCAATGCAGCATTTTCATTAACAATACCGTAAAAAACTATTAACGAATAGGGAAGTATGTACTTCTCTGTAAATGTTCCCTGCTTTTTATCTGCTTGAGAAGGCATAACGGTAGTACCTTTAATATATGTAAGGTCAGTTTTGTGAAGAGACCTTCCATATTTAAATTGAACGGGGCCTGTTAAAACCATAGTCTTTTTTTCCACTGCCGTTGTGGCTCCGAAAAGTCTTATGTCAATACATTTACTTAAAAGTTCATCTGCTGTCTTAAAATCATTCAACCTATCCTCTTTGGTTCTCAAATTTCCTTTGTCATCCCGTGTTTCTATTATAAAAACTTCTTTTTCTTTGTAATCATGTAGATAATCCCTTATAGTTCTTTTCAATCTGACATCCGTAACAATATTTATTCCAGTTTCTTCATCAATCCTTGGTTTATTTTCATCTACAGGGTCACCGTTAGGGTTGGCATCCTTAATATCATAAAGAAACAGAATTTCTGAACGATTTTTCACTAAATTATCCATGTTTTCACTCCTCCTTTATTTTTGGATAAACGATATTTGCAATACTATCAACCAAGTTCATTCCACAGGCAAAATAAAAATTCATTTCGTCAATCGACATTTTCCATCCATCACCTGCTTCAAGAAGATACCTTGAAACTTCAGATGCAATTTTTCTTTTGCCTTTGTCAAAAGACTCATATTCTTCAAGTTTATTCTGGACTTCTGCCAATAGCGTTTTTATGTTACGTTCCTCCATTTTTAATCCTTTAAGTTTTTTCATAAAAGGTTTAGCACCCCTATCATTCCACTGTTTATTGAGAAGCAGTTGGGTCAGAGTTCCTAAAAGAAAGATACCTCTCTGTGCAGGTGTGCTTAAAGATTTTCCGTAGTGTGTAAAAATATCGCTGAAAACACTTTCTTCCATATTTTTCACCTCCTCAAAAGAAATTAAACCAAGATTTTCAAAAAACATCGTGCTCATTAAAGCATCTTTAACCTTGTAATGAAAAGGGTCTTTTTCTGTAAATGCTTTTCTAATAGACATCATATAGAATTTGGCAAGAAAGGAAAAATCAAGTTTCCCACCTTTGAATGTTTTATCTATTATCTCAAGAAAGTATTTATTTAAATCATTAGTTCTCTTACTATTATCAGATTTTGAGAAAAATGTTCGTATTGCAGCAAATGTAAAACTCCCATCAGGTAAATTGTTAAAAATTTTATCCACATAATTTTTAGATTCAAAGATTTTTCCAATCCTTGAAGGAAAGACATCTTCAATCAATAATAAAATCTTTTCTGCACTTTGTCGTCTCTGTAAAAAAAGAAAGTTAAGTGTAAGGACATCTTTTTTTTCTGAAAGATATTCAAGAATTTCATTCTCATCGTTAGTTATCCTTTTTTTAATCCGTTCTTTTAGTCTAACTGTCTTTGTGGTATCTGAAAGGACGGTAATAATATCTTCAAGGAGATTATTATCACCTACAAATAATTTTGGTATTAAATAATAATTTAATCCATAAAACTTAAAATTTAAATGTATATCAATAAATTTCCTTCCGTTTTCAAGGAATTTTTCACATTCCTTACAAACAGGGTAGTTTTTCCATGCATTAGATTCTTGAAATCCGCCTGTTATAAATCCTGGTTTATCAATAGAGTAAAATCTAAAAACATCTGTTTTTCCTGACACCTCTTTGTTTGATGTGCCACAAATGGAACAAACTCCTTCATTAACAGACCTTTTTCTCTTTTCTTCTGCAAATTTATTGATACATTCTTTAAAAATGTCATACTCACCCAGATATTTTCCGTTTATTTTTACAGCAAGAAACTTCCTTTCCTTCTTTGATAAATCCTTAAATTTTTGGTCAATCTTTTCAATAATTTCTTTTCTTTTTTTGTTAAGAACACTTAAGATTTTATTGAGTAATTCCGTGTCTTCTTTTGCGAAAGAATCTTTAAGTTCCGTACACTTTTTAATCCATCCACTGACTTTCTTATAACTTTTATGTGGTTCTGTAAGAGGACAGAAAGGGGAAGGAACTCTTCCTTTAGAAGAACTCTCTTTAAACAAATACTGAGATATCTTTTCTGTATCAAAATCTTCAATGTCTATTTCTGAATATTTCTGTTCATCAGTATTAAGAAGAATTACAAAAACTTTTCCCTCAATTTGTTTTTGGAGAAGATATTCCTTTTTAGTAGACAACATACCGATATCTTTTATTGCGGATAACATTTCTATCTCCGGTTGTAATTCCCCAGTGGACCCCGTATTGTCATTGCGAGCGACCACAGGGAGCGTGGCAATCCCATTAAGATTGCTTCGGTCGCAAGAAGCCTCCCTCGCAATGACGGTGTCGGGAGAGTATTTATCTCCGATTTATGTGTCCCGCAAGGATGTGACAGATGTGAGATAGGACGGATATTTATAAAGATTTTGCAACCTGATATATCTTCTCATAGAGAGACTGTTTTTGTCAAATTAGTTTCAGGGAGGAGGAGCATTAAGAGCGGGGATGGTATTTTCTGTAGATGCCCTGTATCTGTTTCTTGTTTATGTGGGTGTAGATTTCAGTGGTGGCAAGACTTTTATGCCCGAGCAGTTCCTGTACAATCCGTAGGTCAAGTCCTCCTTCAAGCAGGTGGGTGGCGAAAGAATGTCTGAAGGTGTGGGGGGAGACGTTTTTTCCTGTTAGCGCGCTTATTCTCTTTACCATCTTCCATATGCTCTGTCTTGAGAGTCTTCCTCCTCTATTATTCAAAAAGAGGTAGGGGGACATACTGCCTTTTTTGTTTTTTGCGCGTTCTGCAAGATAATTTTTTACTGCATACAGAGAGTTTTTGTTAAAGAATACGAGGCGTTCCCTGTTTCCTTTCCCGCGAATTTTTATGGAATCTTGTGGAAGGTTGATATCCTCAGTTTTTATCCCTGACGCCTCCGATACCCTAAGGCCTGCTCCGTATATAATCTCAATCACTGCCAGGTCCCTGCTCCTGTTTTTCCCCGTAAGGACATTGCTGATGATGGAGATAACCTCTTCCTTACTGAGTACCTCCGGCAGGTTTCTGTGTGTCCTGGGTGATTCCAGAACGGGCAGTGAATGACCTTTTATAATGCCCTGCCCTGCTGTGAATCTATAAAAATTTCTGACAGAAGACAGTATTCTTACGATGGTAGAAGAAGAAAGCCCTTTCTTTTTGAGAAAGAGTATGAAACCAGTAATTTTTTCACTGCTCAGACCTGTAAGTTTATGGTTATTTATCCTGAGGAAATCCCTGAATTTTTTCAGGTCATGCGAGTATGCATCTATGGTATT
>CAZKUB010000107.1:0-2315 GCA_964555835.1 uncultured Thermoplasmatales archaeon | reverse complement strand
TTTTAAAAGATTTATCCTTTGTAAAAGATTACAAAATATTTATAATTAATATTACAAAGATTATCTGTACTATAAGCATTACAAGAGTTGATGGAACATATGTTCTATACATGCGGGTTGTATCTGTTTTTAGATAATCACTGCTTAAAACATTACAGAGATGTATAGGTGAGATAAGATAACCAACTAGAGCACTTATAAAGATAAGACTTGTAAAACCCAGCAGTGCAATAGAATCTAATGGTTGTGGGAAAAAAGGTTGAACAATCGGATATGACAAAGCCACTGCGCCAAGATTATATCCTGTTAAAAATCCAAGTATTAATGGTATTAAAACTACCATTGAAATAGTTGGTATATGTGAAAGTGTGATTAAATCAGAAATTACTTTATCAGCACCTGAAACTGTTATCATTTCCCTAAATATCATTATACCAAAAATTGCAAGGGCAAGTTTTAAAGTAAGTGATGTTTTAACTAATTCAACAAATTTTTCAAAAGATATTTTTGTTAAAAAATACACTGTAAAAATACTGATTATTACACCTATTAAAAAGGCTCGTATCTGCGATACTTCAAAAAACCATAAAAACGCATAAGTAATAAGAGGAATTATTGGAACTAACAGAAATTTAAAGCCGACTAAATCTTTGTTATTATGATTATTTTTTATTTCTTCAGGGTTAACTTTTATAAATTTTTTCAGAAAGAACAATCCTATTATTATCGTTGTTAAAAAAGCAGGTATATTTGCAAGGATAAGGCTTAATAGTTCAATGTTTGAAAACTCAACGCTGCAGATTAGAATCATAGCTGAGGATACTGGATAAATTGGAAACCATATATGTCTAAACCAGACGTTAAGATAGTTTTTTTGGTTTTTATTCAGTTTGTATTTTTCTCCTTCTTCATCTATAAGAGGTGCTGAAAAAAGCGCACCACCCGGAACAGGCATCAAACCATATAAAGCAGGTATCACTCCAAGAGTTCCACCTTTTGAAAAAATAGGTCTAAAAGAATTTATTAACCTTGTTATAGCACCGGTTTCCTGCATTAGTCTTGCAAGAGTATATATAAGGGTCATTAACAGCGCAAGTTCAACTGTGTAAGTATAAATTTGTTCTGTCTGAAAATTATAAATCGAGGCTTGAATTATTGATTTAGGAATATCAATGACCTGTATCTCTTTTAGTGAAAAAATACCTATTATAAGTGAACCAAGAATAAGTGATAATCCAAAGTTAAACTTTTTACGAATAAGAAAAATAACTATTATAAATGAAAGTATTACTCCAATTAAGTTTAACATTAATGCAGGAAAATAAGAAAGTGTTTAATTAATTAACCATTTTATTTTTTCTCTTCTTCAGACTCTATTCTATCAGCCTGAGCCCACATTTCATTGAATTCTTGGTTAAGCTTTCTGACTATTTCTTCTTCCACAGTCCAAAATGCTACTTCACCCTGTTTTACAGGTCCTGAAAGGATAAGTGCTCTGTCATCACCAACTATAAAATTTCCTCTTAAACCACTATGCTCTTTTACATCCATACCAGCAAACATTTTCTTATCCTTATATTTGTTTACAAGAATCTTTGAATTTTTAGGCAGCTTGATATCAGATATATACTCTGCCATAATCCTAGGGTTAGATATCTCCCCTATACTCCAGTTTTTAGCATGCTTTGAAGAAGGATTGTTATTTGTCGTTTTTTTTAGACCCATCTCAACTGCAAGTGCTACAAAAATTACACCTATTACAAAACCCAGGATTAACGAAATTATATCCATTCTGCATCCAACCTCCATTAATGTAATACAAATCCTAGTTATTAATTGTTGTGTTTGTATAATATACTTCTGATTCTATTAAATAGTTTTATTTCGGAAAATTATATATGCAAGAATAAAATTAGGGCTTGACCTAAGACAATGAACAAAAGAACTATCTCACTTATTAACGAGTTGAAAAAAAAGAACAATGCAATAATTCTTGCACATAATTATCAACCACCAGAAATACAAGACATAGCAGATATTATTGGAGACTCACTGGATCTTGCAAAAAAAGCACAAAAAACAGATGCTGAAAATATAATTTTTTGTGGTGTAGATTTCATGGTAGAATCCGCAAAAATTCTAAATCCTAAAAAAAACGTGATAATACCCGATAAAGACGCTCATTGTCCAATGGCCGCGATGATAAAACCGGATAATCTTATAGATTTAAAAAAACAAAACCCTGATGCAAAGGTTGTTACCTATATCAATACTACATCTGATATAAAAGCAATATCTGATATCTGTTGTACTTC
>CAZKUB010000106.1:0-1652 GCA_964555835.1 uncultured Thermoplasmatales archaeon | reverse complement strand
TACCATTTTTTTTCATTATCTCTCTCATTTTATATCTCCTCCTATTACGATATATGCCCCCTACCTTTTTCTAAGTTCCAGTGGAAATAGGGGGGTGGGGGTCTGTTTAAATAGTTTACGGTTTATTTTCATTTTAACAATAATCCTTCAATGTACTATTATTTTTATATAGTGTCATATTTGTTTTATAGATTATTTCTTCAGGTATATCATTTATACTTACAGGGGAAAAACTACTAACCCAATTTGCATCACCATTACATGAAACATCATTTCTTATTTTCTGGTACTGATTATAACTATATCTCCACCAGTAACATAATTCAAATGCTTTCAAACAAACATATGTGTTTTTATCTGGGAAAAATATCAGTACATAATCAACATCATCATCACATAATGTAAAAACCCATCCTGGTATTTCCTTATCGTCATCAGTATACTGCTCTAAAACTAATTTTTTTTGTATCTTTACTTCTATGTTACAATCGCCATTTATCTGAATATCAAACGGTGTTTTAACACCATATAATTCAAATGCATTAACGTAATCTACAGGAAATATATCACATATTATTTTGATGTATCTGTTAAAGATGGGTGTGCGATGACTGGCATCTACCATAGAAGTAAAATCTTTTACGATATTTCATCACCCCAGCTGTCCCAACCATCTACAGGATTACGGCAGAATAGTTCTATACGTGGTAAATCACCACAGAGACTTATTATTCTACCACGGATTTCATCAGGTTTTTTACTATGGTTTTCTATGGGAGTCATAATGACTTGATGTACATCGGCATTAGCTCTCTCTGGTTCACCACGAATTCCCAATAGACATATCTCTGCATTAGCACGAGTCCATCCTCCCAGACCCCAGAATAATCCTTTTCCTGTTTTGTTTTGCTTGATCCATACGAATGCACAGGTTTTATATTCAAAACCCCATGCTTTCATTACTTCAAAGGCATCATACAGCTTAGGAAACGTAGCCCAAAGGAAAAGACAACTATTATCCCCTGCAATGTTTTGAACAGGCATACGGGCTATTTCTGCAGTTTCTAGTGTTTTATAATGTTGTACAGGGTCACGTTGTGGTAACTTCCCGTTATAACTCCAAGGAGGATCAGCATAGATTATTCCGTATTTTCCTTCAGGTAAGGGTTGTATCTCTGGCGGTTCTTCTTTATGTTCAGGTAAAAATTCAGTACATATCCAACGCCAAGAGATTACGTCACGGCGTGACGTTTTTTGGTATAAATCTTCTAACTGTGGACACATCCGTGCAAATTGTATACATCTTTCCAATTCTCTTTTCCCTACTTGTAAATCTTTTGCAAGGTTTTCAACAAATTTACTACCATATTCAGGTTTACCAAACTTATCCCAATCCTGAATAATACGAGAACCAATCTGATGTTTAAACTCAATAATCTTAGTCTGAGCAAGTTCCCATAAATCAGTTATAAGTTTATCATACCAATCAGTTATCTTAGTCTGCCTGGTATCTACTACCTCTACAACATCTACTTTTTTTATTTCTTTTTCTTTTCTCGGCATTTTATATCTCCTCCTATTACGATATATGCCCCCTACCTTTTTCTAAGTTCCGGTGGAAATAGGGGGGTGGGAGTCTGTTTAAATAGTTT
>CAZKUB010000105.1:0-7221 GCA_964555835.1 uncultured Thermoplasmatales archaeon | reverse complement strand
TAAATCCAACTATCATAAAAGGTATATGATGAATAAGAATCAAGTTCTTCATTTCCTTTTATAATAATTCTCCATGTTCCTAAAAGTTGTTCCTGGGTGATTTCATCATATTCAGAACCCGATATTTCCTCATCTTCATTGATACATCCACTTAAACCCACAGTTATAAGTATTACAATTATTCCAACTAGTATGCTTTGTTTTTTCATCTTTTCGTCACCGTAACCTTCAATTTTCTCAAAAGTCATATTTAAATCTAACCTGTCAAAATATCAAAAAACAATTATTTCTGCTACAAATTGATAAAAAATATGAATCAGATCTATTTTTTCTTTCTTTTTGGTTTTAAAATCTCACCTATTGCTTTTCCACCATGAGTCCATGCTTCTGTTACAGCTCGTGTATTTTTGATATCTCGTGTCATTTCTTGACTTTGAATTTTTTCCTTCTTTTTTTTTGGATTATTGTTCATATTGACACTACTGTAAAACTATTCTTTTAAAACAAGTGTTCTTTTATAAAACTATCTGTCAGCTATGTATATTAAAGCTCATTATCGATATATAGATAATAAGAAGTTAGAAACATTGCCACCAAACCGAGAAAGATTCCAACAATTGCCAAAAAAGGTAAAATTAGTTCCACAAATTTTATTTCCAATAAATCAACAAATACATACCACGGTAAAAAAGTCAAAGCAAGAAATACCGCAGCAAAAACCGCAACAGGAACTAAGGAAAAACCATATTTGTAAGGATAATAAGTTTGATTTAAAGCATGAGCACCAACTTTTAATCGAAAAACAAAATATGATATATTTGTCATTCCACTCTTCTTTTTATTCATCCTATCCTACAAACAACGAGAATCCTTTGTTTTGTTTTAACATTTTTGGAGGTTAAAATATTGTTTTAAAACAGCTATTCTTTTATAAATTAATTCAATTGATCAACGGTTAGATATTTAACAACGTTTAAGACAATTTCACCAGTTACCTGTACATCCTCATGATCAAAGTATTTAAGAACATCACCTTCTGTATGATTTAACCCAGTTCTATGATGATACTTCCATCCGGAATCCTTTAAAAAACATACTGTTGTACAGTCCTTTCTATTACTAGCAAAGGGTAGTGTGTTACTGGGACCTCCATTTCTCATAAATATTGGTCTAACCTTCTGTGAGCTATTTACTCTATTGGCATAATCCGACTCTTTTACAATTCCCCAAATATCTAATAAAAAACCAATTTTATTTGAAATTATATTTAGTGTTAACTTTGGATCATCCTGCCAAAATCCTAGCTGGTTTAGATCAATCATATATCTTATTTTTTCATCTTTGTGTAAATTCTCATAATATTTTGCACCTGCCACAAAACCATGTTCTTCGCCACTGAAGCCTATAAATTTAATATTATACTTTGGCGTAACATTATTTTCTTTGAACCATTTGGCGATAGCTAGTACCATTGCTGTACCAATCGCTGAATCTGCTGTTCCCTGGCACCACCAGGAATCATAAAGGGAGCTAATTATCACAGTCTCGCTTTCCGGGTTGCTTGCGTTTAATTGACCAATTACATTATAACTTATTACAGAGGTGTTTAATCTTTGCTGCAATTTAAAATCGATCCTCGTGTTTTCAATATCTTCTAATATTTTTGCACCATTGGTCCCATTTATAAAAATAAATGGAAGATGGTTAAAATATTTTAGCAAGATCATATTATGCGTATCTTCATTAAAGTCATATAAAACAAATCCTTTACAATGTTCTAGATACTGCTTCCATAGATTAGAATATACAGATAAGGATGCCCTATTAAAGGAATTTACAACCTTGTAATGGAAACGAAAACTATTCCAGAATGATAAAAGACCAAACGGACTATGTGGATAAAAATCCCTATCTTTTAAAATTATCACAAAAGGTTCGATTTCCCCAGCTAATCTCTGCTTTAGGATATAACGCGAGGGTACAAGAGGAGGATTTATCACTTTTAGATCAGTGTAGTTGTAGGTATAATTAAGATTGTTGTTGTTCTCTTCATTTTCAAACCATACAGGAGCAATATATGAAGCTACTTTTTCCCCATCTATTTTTACATGGTAATCAATTATCTCAAGTTCGGTTACTAAATCAGGATAATCCTTAGTATTTTCAAGCTGCTCCATAGTAGTATAAAGCCCCAGCTTGGTCATGTTTTCATATAGAATTTCAGCTGCCTTTTGTTCACCTTTTGTACCATATGCCCTTCCTTTTGCAATTTCACCATCATCATATTCTGTAAAGATGATATTGCTGAGTCTTTCGGTGAGATTATAAATGTAGTCAATATCTAGTTCATAACTTGTATGATCATAATCTGCTTTTAAAAAAGAAGTATCCCTTACTTCAAAACCTTGGACAAAAACAGAGCTAATAAATAAAAATATAAAAACAACGGCAAGCATGGTCTTTAATCTGTTAGTTCTGCAAATCATCCATAATAAATGTTATATATAATACTATTTATAAATATCGGTTTATGACTCAGCAAATATTCAAAAGCTATAATTCAAAGAAACTGCAGAAGTAATTATGTTATAATACAAAAACAACTGATGCATAAAAAAATGGACCCGGGCATGGACACTTTACATTTTCATGAATTCCAGATATTATATCTCCCAAGCTAGCCCAATCTTTTCACTCTTTGATATAAACTACTTTTTAAAAATATAAAAAAATGAGTTTGTTTTTAGTTATACCTTTTCTAATATTTTTAATACAAACTCATATGTCTGCTCAACTGTTTTTATATGTACCTTTTCCTCAGGGCTATGTGGATATTTTAATGTTGGTCCAATACTTATCATATCCATACCTGGGTATTTTTCACCGATTATCCCGCATTCAAGACCTGCATGTATTGCTTCTACTTTCGGCTCTTTTCCAAACATGTCTTTGAATATCTTCTTGGATTTTTTCAAAATCTCAGAGTCAAGATTTGGTTTCCAACCAGGATAAGGCTCATCTTCTTCTACTTTTGCACCAGAAAGCTCTGCAACAGCTCTGATCCTATCACGGAAATCCTGAAGCGCTGAGCTTATACTACTACGAGTGCTAAGACCAACTGCAACGTTTTTATCATTTATTGCAACAGTTGCAAGGTTCGTTGAAGTATCTACAAGCGTGGGTATATCATAGTTCATCTTGTCAACACCATGAGGAAGACCATGAAGCAGATCAAGTACTTTATCCTGAGAATCTTTAATCATGGTTGTTTTTAACCCATCGATATCTTCGATGTTTACTTTGAAACCAGGGTCTATTGGTTTTATCTCCCAAAGTATTTTTTCTTCTTCTTTTTTAAGTGTAGATATAAAACCATTTTTATCGTTTTTATCTATAACGATCTTTGCGTATGACTCCCGAGGAATCGCATTGTGTTTATCTCCACCTTTTATCTCAGATATATAAAAATTATAGTTGTCTTTTGTCTTCCAAAGCATTCTGCTTAAGATTTTTACAGCATTACCTCGTTGCTCATGTATATCAACACCGGAATGACCTCCGCGAAGTCCTGATACTTTTACTACTATGCTATCCATTTTACCATTGACCGGTTGTGTTTTGAAAGGAAGTTTTATTTTTGACTCGCCACCCCCGGCACAGCCCACTGTTAAAACTCCAAAGTCTTCACTATCAAGGTTAAGCATTATTTTACCTTTAAGCAGATCTTTTGACATGGCAAAGGCACCTGTTAGACCTGTTTCTTCATCAACTGTGAAAAGCCCTTCGATAGGTCCATGTTTTAAATTTTTATCTTCAAGGATAGCAAGACTCATTGCAAGGCCTACACCGTTATCTGCACCAAGAGTAGTTCCTACCGCGGTTAAAAAATCTCCTTCGATTTTTAACTGTATAGGATCTTTTGAAAAATCAAAGTCGACATCACTGTTTTTTTCACAAACCATGTCCATATGTCCCTGTAATACTACACCTGGTTTGTTTTCCATACCTTTGGATGCGTTCTTACGGATTACAATGTTTCCGACTTTATCCTCTTTATAATCAAGATCTTGTTTTTTTGCAAAATCAACAATATACTTGCGTATTTCTTCTTCATGTTTTGAGCAGCGTGGAATTTTCCTGATTTCATCAAAATGTTTCCAAACAGCTTTTGGCTCTAAATTCTCAATAATTGACATATTAATATTTACCTCCCTTACAAACGCAAAAACAGGTAATATTACTATTCTTTAAAAGATTTACCACAAAATCCTTTAAATAATACTCTTTCTATTAACCAAAAAAACAGATTATTCGGAGGCAATGATCTTTTATGGACTGGGGAATGAAAAACCGAATCAATAAAATAATTAATCCAAAAGATGGACATACTGTAATGCTTGCTGTGGCCCATGGATTTTTCTGGGGGCCAACACCAGTTCTTGAAAACATTAAAAACGTAACTGACCCGCTTATAAAATATGCAGATACCCTTATGCTTACACGCGGGGCGCTTAGAAATTATATCGATCCAAAAACAAAAATCCCGATCGTTTTACGCGTATCTGGTGGTACAAGCATTCTTAATGAAAACAATTTACTTCATGAAGGAATCGTAGTTGATATCGAGGATGCAATCAGGCTTAACGTTTCAGGTGTTGCTTTTTCAATTCTTGTCGGTCAACCTTTTGAGCGAGATACAATTCTTGGTATGACTGAGTATATTGACGAATGCGAGCGGTATGGAATACCAGTTCTTGCGGTTACCGCGGTTGGAAAAGGACTAGGTAAAGATGCTAAATATCTATCCCTTGCAAGTAGAATGGCTGCAGAGCTTGGTGCACATATCGTAAAAACATATTACTGTGAAGATTTTGAAAGAGTCGTTGAAACCTGCCCTGTGCCTATTGTCATAGCAGGAGGTAAAAAGATACCAGAAAAAGAATCATTGCAGATGGCATATGATGCAATACAGGCAGGTGCAATAGGTGTAGATATGGGAAGAAACGTATTTCAGAGTACAGACCCGGTTGCAATGATAAAGGCAGTAAATGCAATAGTTCACAAGAAATATACTGCCAAAGAAGCATATGACATGTTTAAATCAAGTAAGAAATAGATTTAAATAAAAGGTAATGTTAATGGGCGATAAAATAAAAAAAAATAAGAGGTAAGATAAAATGATATTATTGATAGGGATATTTGTAATAATCCTTGTAGTATTCTTCCTGCTTATCTACTGGGGATTTTTCAACAAAATCATCCGTACGGAAAACAGGATAGATAACAGCTGGGCACAAATCGATGTACAACTTAAAAGACGAGCAGATCTCATACCAAATCTCATTGAAGCTGTAAAAGGGTACATGACCCATGAAAAACAAGTACTAGAGAATGTAACTAAAGCACGCTCTGCGCTAATAAATGCAAAATCTCCACAAGAAAACATTGATGCAGATAATATGCTCACTGGGGCACTTAAAACACTGTTTGCAGTATCAGAAAACTATCCCGACCTTAAGGCAAATCAAAACTTTTTAAACCTTCAGGATGAACTAACAAACACAGAAAACAAAGTAGCATATTCTCGCCAGCATTTCAACGACTCAGTACTTGTATATAACAATACTATTGAAACATTTCCAGGACTTTGGTTTGCAAAAAGAATGGGTAAAAAACCACGTGAAATGCTTCAAATACCAGAAGCAGATCGTGCTGTACCAAAAGTAAAATTCTAAAAAACCATTTTTTCCTTTTGATTTCCCATGACAAAAAAGATGCTTGTAGATGATCATATTCGAAGAAATAAAAGAAATACCGTGTTAGTCTGCACGCTAATGGCATTGCTTTTTATAGCTGTAGTTTTTGCAGTTGGTTATATATTTTACCCTGCAAACCCGATAATACCACTTATTTTTGCAATACCAATAGCACTTGTGTATATTGGAGTAACATACTCTTTTTCAGTTCAATCAGTTCTCTCGGCTGCAAAAGCACGACCTGCAAACCCGCAAAATCGTGAAGAAAAACTACTTATTCATCGTGTCGAAGAAATGAGCATCGCATCAGGGCTTCCAATGCCAAAAGTCTATGTTCAAGATTCAGAATATATAAATGCTTTTGCGACCGGAAAAAATCCAGAAAAATCAGTTGTTTGTGTGACCACTGGCGCACTTCATAAATTAAATCAGGAAGAGCTTGCTGGAGTTATCGCTCATGAAATGAGCCATATAAAAAACTATGATATACGTATCGCTACGATAACTATAGGCGTTGTAGGCTCAATTTCTCTTCTATCAGAGATACTTTTTTATTCGTTTCTTTTTGGCGGAGCCGGTAGAGGCCGCGGCAGAGGCGGTGGCGGTGGAGGAATTCTAATGATCGTCGCTATTCTTCTTGCAATTCTAGCACCTATATTTGCAAGACTTACGTATCTTGCTATATCTCGCAGACGAGAGTATCTCGCAGACTCAAGCGGGGCGTATATGTCACGTAACCCTGAAGGACTTGCAAAGGCACTTGAAAAAATAAAAAAAGATGCTCCTAAAACAAAACCACAAGGCTCCAAGACCGTTGCACCTCTTTATATTTCAAACCCTTTCAAAGGCGGTAGTTCAAAAGGCTCTGTCTGGTCTACACATCCACCTCTTGATGAAAGGATAAAACGACTTAGATCAATGTAAAAAATATTTTTTCCGTTTCCTTTTTACCTGTTTTTCATTCAGATGATATAATTACTTTTTGTCTTTTCCTGATATCTATACGTTTAGGAACATTTAAATCAACTTGAACAAACCAGTCAACCCTTATATTTGCAAGTGCTTTTATTGTCTGCATTATTACTCTACCTGTTTCACCTATCTGTGCAGCGGTTGGATCATATATGTCCAAAGGTATTTTTATCTCAAAATTATATTCATCCTTATGATACGTTTTTTCTCCAGAGATAGGTATTTTAAAATCATAAATCGTTCGACCGGTGTCTCTATTGACAGTAGAACCAGATCCAACGGATCTTCCACCCTGTCTGCTCATTTGTATGCCATATAATCTAACTTCTAATTTTCTAGCATCCACTGGCTTTTTTAAATTAAGTTTTACTCTGCCAGTTATTTTTTCACCAGGTCTATAGTCGTATCTGTCCAAAAATATGCTCATTTTTTCAGGTCCAAATAATCCCATATTTTTTTCACTCCTGACTATTATTTAATCATGATATAATAT
>CAZKUB010000104.1:0-5958 GCA_964555835.1 uncultured Thermoplasmatales archaeon | reverse complement strand
TGGTACAGAACCATAACGGCGTAAATCAAAGTACCATTCATAATTTTTAGTTTTTTCACCCATATTATTCAAGCGTTTTTTCATATCTTCAACGTCTGTGCTACGTTCGGAGCCGCCAACAATTTCTCCATAACCACCTGGTGCTATCATATCAAAACAAAGAGCTGTTTTTGGATCTTTTGGATCTTTTGGTTTATAAAAAGCCATTATCTCAAGTGGATAGTTTGTAACAACCACTGGTGTTTCAAAGTGATTCATAAGATTGTTTTCTTCGATTGTTCTCAAATCTTTACCCCATTGAACATCCATTCCTTCTTTTTCGTTTAGAATTTTAATTGCTTCTGTATATGTTATCGTTGGAAACTTGGATTTTGCTATTTTCTCAAGATTTGTAATATCTTGCTCTAAGATTTCTAAGTCTCGTTTGTTTTTTTCAAGTACTTCTTTTAAAATAAATTTTATCTCATCTTTTGCAACTTCTGTGATTTCATCAAGTTGCATCCATGCTGCTTCCATTTCAGCCATCCAGAACTCAGATAGATGCCTAGATGTTTTTGATTTTTCTGCCCTAAAAGTAGGACCCATGTTATAGATTTTTCCAAGAGCAAAAATACCTGCTTCAGCATATAACTGCCAAGACTGAGAAAGATATGTTTTATTATCATAATATTTTACTTCAAAAAGAGTACTTCCACCCTCACATTGATTTGGTTGAAGAATAGGAGCATCAAACTCATAATAACCATTTTGTCTGAAAAACTTATGAATAGCACCAACAACAGTTGAGCGTATCTTTAATACTGAACTTAGTTTTTGTGAGCGTATCCATAAATGACGTTTGTCAAGTAAGAATTCAGGACTCTGATCTTTTGTAATAGGAAATACTTCTGCAAAAGATACAACATTAAACTTTGTAACTTTAAGTTCAAAACCACCGGGTGCTCTATCATCTTTTTTAACAATTCCTGTAATCTCGACACTTGATTCTATAAGTGCTTTTTCGGCATCTTCAAATTCTTTGTCAGCAAGACCGCCTCTTTTAACAGTTGCTTGTATAACATCTGATGAATCACGGATTACTGTAAAAACAATGTTTCCACTACTACGAGTTCTATAAATCCAACCACGGATATTGACTTCTTTATCAGTATAGTTACCTTTAAAAACCTCTTTTATTTTAACCCATTCTTGCAAAGACATATTAATTTCACTTGATATCGTCATAAGTTCGGAGCATATCAAAATTACGGAAAATATTAAAAAGATAAGAAGTAAGAAGTATCCCTAACGCTTAAATAGGGCTTCTATTATTATTGGCTTTACTTTCCTTAATAATATATAGGATTAAATTAAATAAATTAACGGAAGAAAAAGAGGTTATACATTTGCCTGAGAAAATAAAACCAAAAGACGAAAAACAAGAAGAAACTACTTTAGAAACAGATAAAGAACAAGTTGAAGAAAAAACAGAGGACACACAAAAAAAAGAAAAAATGCTCAAGGGAAAAACAAAAGAATCAAAACCTGAAGAAAAAAAGTCTGAGAAAAAAGATGATGATTTTCAGTATATCATACGTCTATCAAACACAGATATAGATGGTAAAAAAAACATTGTATATGGCCTTACTTCAATAAAAGGAATAGGCGTTCATATATCACATTTGATATTAGAACAAACAGGAATAAACAAAAATATTAAAATAGGTAAATTATCAGAATCACAAACTAAAGAATTACAGGATGCAATTGACAACATCTCTAAAAATGCACCAAGATGGATGCTTAATCATCGTAAAGATTATGATACCGGTGAAGACATTCATTTGATAAGCCAAGAGATAGATATGAAACTTAGAGATGAGATTAACATTATGAAAAAGATTAGATCCTATAGAGGTATAAGACATGAGCGAGGATTGCCTGTAAGAGGACAAAGAACAAGGGCAAACAATCGAAGAGGTCTTTCATTAGGAGTATCAAAGAAAAGAAATATAGCTCAAAATAAGTGATAGATATGGGTAAGCCAAAGTTTTCCAGGAAAAAATACGATAAACCTAGTCACCCCTGGCAAGAAAAGCGTATAAAAGAAGAAAATGAGTTAGTTAAAAAATATGGTCTTAAAAATAAAAGAGAGATATGGAAAGCACAGACCAAATTAAAGAAATATCGTTCACAGGCAAGAGAACTTCTTGCAAAAGTAGAAACAGGAACAACACAAAGTAAAAAAGAAAGCAATCAACTTTTAATGCATCTTAATAGAATAAATATTTTACCTTTAAACTCCACACTTGATGATGTACTTGCATTAAACACAGAATCAATTCTTTCCAGAAGACTTCAGACACTTACCTATCTTAAAGGTTTTGCAAGCACACCCACCCAAGCACGACAATTAATATCTCATGGCCATATATCAATTAGCGGAAAAAGAATAACAGTGCCAGGATATATAGTCACAAAAGACGAAGAAAGCGAAATAGGTTACATACCAGATTCACCGTTAAATGATACAATGCATCCTGCTCGTCCAAAAGCTGATTTTAAATCATTTTCAATAAAAAAAGAAGAAAAACCAAAAGTAGAAAAAAAATCCGAAGAAGTTGCTGAGAAAACAGTATCACCTGCAACTGAAGAAACAAAAACAGAAGAAGAAACCCAAAAGAAAGTTGAGACAACTGTCCCAGAACCAGCTGCTGAGGAAACAAAAGCAGAACCCGTAGATGATGTTAAAACATCTGAAGAAAAAACCAAAGAACCTAAAAAAGAAGAAGGAGGAAAATAAAAATGGCTAGAATTGGTATTGCACATATATTTGCTTCTTTTAACAACATAATAATAACAGTTACAAATCTCACTGGCGCAGAAACCATTGCACGCTGTTCGGGAGGGATGGTTACAAAATCTGCAAAAGATGAAGGATCACCTTATACTGCCATGAAAGTTGCACAAACTGTAGCAGAACAAATACGTGAAAAAGGAATAGACCAGGTGAACGTGAAAATCCGTGGTCAAGGCGGAAACAAAGGTGGAAAACCCGGCCGAGGGGCACAAGCAGCGATACGTGCTCTAGTAAGAAGTGGTCTTAAACTTGGTAAAATCGAAGATGTAACGCCAACGCCACATGACGGATGTCGTAAAAAGGGTGGAAAACGAGGCAGAAGAATTTAAAGAGGCTAAAAAATGAAGGTTAAAATCAAAGAAATCAAACCTAAAAAAGCTGTTATAAGATTTGAAGAAGCAAAGCCCTATTTTATTAATGCATTAAGAAGAACCATGCTTTCAGAGCTTCCTAAACTTGCAATTGACGATGTAATAATATATGATAACACAAGCCCGCTTTTTGATGAAATAATAGCTCATCGCCTATCACTTTTACCAGTACCAACAGATTTAAGTCTTTTATCATATAAAGATGAATGTGTATGCAAAGGCAAAGGATGCCCAAACTGTACAGTTAGATACACACTCAGCAAAGAAGGTCAAGGAACAGTATATTCAGGAGATTTACAGCCCTCTGAAAAAACATGGGCGATCACTGAAAATAAAATACCAATTGTTAGATTATACGGGGATCAAAGACTTATACTTGAAGTAGAAGCAGTACTTGGAAAAGCAAAAGATCATGCTAAATGGCAATCTATAATAGCACCATCATACAGAATGGATTGTGACATTACTTTTGAAAAAACAAAACTAAATGATGTTAAAGATTTTGTTTCAAAAATACCCGAGGGCTTAGTCGAAATTAAAGCAGAACAGCTAGTTTTAAAAGATGAGCTTGAACTTCCAGTATTTGAATCATATATTGAAAGAGAAAAAATTAATTTTATCAACGTCAAAAGAGATGTAAACAATTTCACATTTTATTTTGAAACAGATGGATCGTTAACAACAAATGATGCACTTTATGAATCCGCAAAAATACTTGAGGATAAATATGCTGAATTTGTAAAACAGCTCAAAAAACTCAAATAAAAAAATATTTTCTTTTTTTAATAACAACAATTTTTAATCTACATTTGTATTCAAGTTTCTCTGAATACTGGGCCTGTGGGGTAGCTTGGTATCCTTGTAGCTTCGGGAGTTATAGACTTGAGTTCAAATCTCAGCAGGCCCACTGAACTTTCTCGAAGAGAAATTGTTAAATTGCTGCTTTTTTAGTCAACAATCTATTATTCAACCATTTTTATAAATTAGCTATCCTCTCGGTGTTATTCATCGATCTGAGGGCTTGGTTGAATAGATTGCGTTTACCTGTTTGTTCTTTCATTGAGTCTGCTATGTGTACATATTTGTCTACTGTGTCTGATTTTGTATGGCCTAGTCTTTTTGCTACTTTTTTTAGGTCTCTGGTGTATTCGTATAGATATGTTGCATAGGTGTGTCTCATTGTGTAGAGTATGAATGATTTTTCATTGCATACTTTTTTTCCAATAGGTGCTATGCGATCTCGAAGGTACCATCCTGTTATTCTTTTTCCATCGGGCATGAGAAAAAGTGCGTCTTCTGATTTTTTGTTTTCTACTTTATGTCTCCAGTTGTCTATGTAGTTTTTTGGTGTTTTGAATACTGGTGAAGATAGTACTGTTTTGTTGTATGGATAGATTAGTCTGTGTTTTCCATGTTTTTTGTCTTCATGAATTCGAATGTATCCTGTTTTATCTTCGTTGATTGTTATGTCTTCTAAATTTAGGTTGCAGATCTCGCTTGGTGGTCTCATTCCAAAGTTGAATCCCATGAATACGATTGTTTGTAGGAGTATGTTTTCGTATTTGTCGTTGCTGTATTTTGCGTGATAGAGTTTGTTTACTGTTTTTGGAAATGGTACATAGGTGTTGTCTTCGTTTGTTATGATTGGTGGTGTTCGGACATATTTTTTCCAGTCTTCTGTGTATTGTTTGAATGCTTTGAGAAACATTAGTACGGCTTTCTTTTCATGGTGTAACGCGTTTGGTGTTGCTGGTGGGTTTTCTATTTCTAGTCTGTATATTATATGTTTTATGAATGATTCTGGTGTTAGGTTTCTAAAGTCTATTGGTTGTGGGTGTAGTTCCATGAATCGTGCATAGCGCAGGTGTTTTTCTATTGTTGAGTCTGAGAGGTATTGGTGGACTTTTGCATGTATTGCAACGTCTATGAAAGATGCGGTTTTTGGGTTTAAGAAGAGTGGGACTTCTGTTCTTTTAATTTTTTCTAACCTACTTCTTATTTCCTCCATCATATCCCCAATATTTTGGGTTTGACGTTCGACATATTTTTGGCTTATATTTACAAATTTGTTTCTCCATTTTTGATAAATACCTCCTACCAATTCATTGTTTGAATTAATTGAATATGAATCAATATTATTGTTGAAAAAGGTGATTGTTGTTTGTAACGTATTATTAGAAAAAGGTTTATAATCCGTTTCTTCTTTAATCTCGCTTGGGGCTGTGATACTCATCTTATCATGGCTCCAGGCTGCCAAGGTGCCGCAAACACTTTGGTGGCCAATACTATTTAATTTATATTATTTGTAGTATTATTTTAATTATGTATGGTTTTTACTCCTTATAAATAATATTATAAGGTCATTGAAAGTATTCTATTCAATAAAATATAAAAATAATTTTTTAACTAAAATTCTGTTGGTATCCTACTATGTATATAACAAAATGATTGCGGTGGAGAAAAATCATTTATTATCTTGTTTGGTTCGATAGGCTCATCAAAAATATTTAGATCCTTGATTCCTATTGCAAATCCTTTGTTAAGATTTTTAAAATATTTAAAAAATTCTTTTTCATTTATACCTGATAATTCCTTTAGTTCGGTCCATAATTTAATTGGATCATCTTCAATGATATTTCCGATACTAAATTCCCCGATAATTTTTTTTGTAGGAGCTGTCGAGTAGATAACTATCTTTTTTACATTTTTATTTTTAAAAATTTTTTTTCTAAACTCGTATTGTTTCTC
>CAZKUB010000103.1:0-13729 GCA_964555835.1 uncultured Thermoplasmatales archaeon | reverse complement strand
ATCTAGTAATATTCGTGCAAGTGATCCTGAAACTTTAAAAGAATTTTTCAAACCAAAAAATGTAACTGTTACAACCAGCGTTTCAGAGGCAGTAGAATATGCTAAAAAAACTGCAAAAAAACAAGATATAATTGTTATAACAGGTTCTCTTTTTACTGTTGGAGAAGCAAGAGATTATCTTGTGAAAAAACATGAAAAATGTTAATTTTATATTTATTTGACTCCATGTGTTCAAATCCCTTACCCTGAACTAAATTTAGAATCTCCAAAAATGTTAATAGCAATATGAACATAACCAGATTTGATGTTTGAAAACCGTAGTGAGAAACAATTAATCATAATCTATGCAGTTATTGCAATATTAGTTGCTATGGGTCTGGCCGTTGTTCATTATTTCCAAGGTTGGGATCCTATATTAATTGTTGTTGTTGCAAATGTTTGGTTTTTTTGTTTGTTTTATATTTTATATCTACCGCTCAAGGTTAAAAGAGCAAGAGAAAAAAAAGAAGAATCAAAAAAGAAATAACGCTTTTTATTGCAAATATTTGATATAGAATAAAATTATTCTAGGTTTTTGTGACAAATTATAATCCTAAGTTAATTGATATTAAAACTCTTGATGATGCAAAAGATGCAATTAGGAATATAGGAAGTGATCCTGCAAGTATAGATATAATGGCTCCAAAGGCTGTTTCAAGGGTTATAAAACTTGAGAATGTATTATTGCAGGATGCAGTAATCGTTAAACAGGATATGCTATCAATCGGTGGGGAAGTAGCAGTTCCTAGAAATACTTTTGAGCTTTTTAAAGAAAAAGGCGATATTCTAATAATCGGCACCATAAAACAACTTTTTGAACTTGTAGAAAAGCTAAATAGGCATTACCCTCGTCTGCAGAAAATTGCAACAGAAATATCACTTGTTTTGAAGGATTTAAAATGAATTTTTTAAAAATTGGTAACAAAACCTTTGAGCGTGATAAAAAAATTCTTATTATGGGTGTTTTAAATGTTACACCAGATAGTTTTTCAGATGGTGGAAAGTTTTACAGTGTTGATAATGCTGTAAAACAAGCAGTTAAAATGCAAAGCAACGGAGCAGATATTATAGATATAGGAGGGGAGTCAACGCGTCCTGGTGCAAACATTGTAAATTGTTCAACCGAGCTTAAACGTGTTATTCCTGTAGTAGAAGAACTATCCTCCAATATAGATATCCCAATTAGTATAGATACCTACAGATCAGAGGTTGCAGAAAAAGGGATAAAGGCAGGTGCTAGTATGATAAATGATATTACAGCCCTTAGAGGTGATAAAAGACTTGTAAATATCATCTCAGAATATGAAGTTCCTGTTTGTCTCATGCATATGAAAGGTAATCCTCGCGATATGCAAAAAAACCCATATTATGAAGATATCATTATGGAAATCAAGGGTTTTTTAAAGGAAAGAGCAGAATACGCAATTTTTAACAATGTTAAAAAAGAAAAGATAATCATAGACCCGGGTCTTGGCTTTGGTAAAAGAACAGGGCGAGGTGTTGAGGATAACTGTGAGATTCTTGCACGGCTCTCTGATTTTAAAGAATTAGGATATCCTATAACTATTGGTGCTTCTCGTAAAGCGTTTATCGGAAATATCTGCGAGGAAGAACGACAATTAGCATCTGAGGATAGACTTGAAGGTAGTCTTGCAGCAGCTGTGATTGCCATGATAAACGGTGCAGATATACTACGTGTTCATGATGTTTTAGAAACAAAAAGATGCATTGATGTAATAAGTTGTGTTTTAAAGCAAAAAAAAAGTAGATAAAGAATTTTTTTTTATTTTATGTTTATTTTCTTTGGTTTGTGTCCTGGTCTTGGTTCTACTTTTGGCATTGATATCTTTAATATTCCATCTTTTAACTCTGCATCTATTTTTTCTGTTTTTATTTCTTCTGGAAATTCTAATGATCTATAGTATCTCACTGAGCTTCTTTCTCTTTTAAGCCAGTTTTTATCCTTGTCTTCTTCTGTTTCTTCATGATCTGCAGAGATTTCAATACCGTTTGGTGTTACCTCGATGTTTATATCGTCTTTTGGTATCCCTGGCATTTCTACCTGCATCTCATATTTATCACCTAAATCTGCTATATCCGCAGGTGGGGTTCTTTGCCCTATGTTTGTCAGACTGGTTCGTGGGCTCCAGAAGATATCATCAAAGCTTGTTCTGAATCGGTCGAATAGTTGGTCAAAATCTGTCCACAAATCATATGGCCTTCGTGGCATTATTCTGTTTTCGTCTTCTTCATTTCTTATCGCTAGCTTATTTTTTTTATTTTTTCTTATTGACATATTTTTTTACCTCCTTTCACCGTTTTTCACTATAATAATAAATCAGAACTTCTATAAAAAGCTTTCGTTCATATCGGTTGGTTGTGCAAATAAAAAGTATGGCATTTGGTAGAAAAAAACATTAAGCATAACAGGATTCTCGGTTTATGATTAATATGGATGATCCAGTCTGTCCTTTAGATTATAGATATGGTAGAAAAGAAATCAAAAAGCTTTTTGGAGAAGAGCGTCGTCTGCAATACCTTTTAGATGTAGAAGCAGCCCTTGCTCGTGCCCATGCAAAAGTTGGCAATATACAAAAAAGTGATGCCGATGAAATCAGCAAAAAAGCAAATACTAATATCGTAAAAGTTGAGCGTGTAAGAGAAATCGAATCTGAAACAAAACATGATATAATGGCTGTAACTCGTGCTCTTGCCGAAAAATGCAAGGCAGATTCAGCAAAATACATTCATCTTGGCGCAACAAGCTATGACATAGTAGATACTGCAAATGCCCTTCAATTTGCAGATTCACTTGAATTTATAAAAGATGGTTTGAAAAAACTAAGAAACACTTTTGTGGACCTTGCAAAAAAACATAAAAAAACAATTATGGTCGGAAGAACCCATGGTCAGCATACAATTCCTATAACCTTTGGCCTTAAAATGGCAGGATATGCAATGGAAGTCGACCGACATATGGAAAGGCTTTTTGAATGCAAAAGCAGACTTCTTGTAGGAAAACTATCAGGAGCAGTTGGAACTGGTGCAGCCCTTGGGCCAAAAGCCCTGAAAATACAGCAGGAGATGCTCAAAGAGCTAAAGCTCGGAGTCGAAGAGGTAAGCACTCAGATAGTATGTCGTGATCGTTACAACGAACTCATTAGTGTTTTATGCAATATTTCAACAAGCATGGAAAAATTTGCAACAGAGGTTCGAAATCTTCAGCGTGATGAGATAGGTGAAATTGCAGAAGCTTTTGAAGCAAAAAAACAAGTAGGTAGTTCTACAATGCCGCATAAAAGAAATCCAATTACTTCTGAGCAGATTTGTGGCCTTGCAAGACTTGTACGCAGTTTTTTAACACCAACATATGAAAATTCTATACAGTGGCATGAAAGAGATCTATGTAACTCTAGTAATGAACGTTTTATTATTCCACATAGTATTATTCTTACCGACTGGATTATATATAAAACAGATGATGTTTTCAGAAATCTAAAGATTTTTCCTGAGCGTATGGAAAAAAATCTTGAAATTTCAAAAGGTCTTCCAATGGCTGAGTCACTTATGACAGCACTCATAGAAAAAGGACTGGGCCGTGGAGAGGCACATGAGCTGATGAGGAAAACAAGTCTTAAAGCTGCAAAAGAAGGGAAAAACCTCAGAGAAGTTTTTGTACAGGAGAATAAAAAACTCAAGCTTTTAACAGAAAAAGAAGTAGAAAGCGCTCTTAATCCTAAAAACTATTTAGGAGTTAGCAGTGAAATAGTTGATAGAGTCGTAAAGAAGCTATCGAGATGATATTTATGGATAAACTTGAAGCTGTCATAAGCAATGCAGAAGAAATTGTAACAATTGAGGAACTAAAAAAAGTTTTAATAAAGGATAAACCTCGTGCATATATCGGTTTTGAACCTTCTGGCACAGTTCATCTGGGTTGGAAGATATGTACCAATAAAATCAAAGATTTTTTAAATGCAGGTTTTGAGTTTACCATCCTTCTTGCGGATTGGCATGCATACATCAATGATAAATTAGATGGAGATATCAAAAAAATCAAGCTCTGCGGTAAATACATGCAAGATTGTTTTGCTGCAATGGGTGTAGATGTAAGTAAATTATCATTTGCATATGCAAGTGAATATGTAGGTGATCCTAAATACTGGGAGCTTGTCCTAAGAACTTCAAAGGCTACAAGTGTAAAGCGTGTTAAACGTGCTATGGATATAATGGGGCGATCTGAAGACGAAGCAGAACGAGATTTATCTAAACTGTTTTATCCTGCCATGCAAGTATCAGATATTTTCTATCTAAACCTTGATGTAGCATATGGTGGAATGGACCAGCGTCATGCACATATGCTGGCACGAGATGTTGCAAAAAAACTAGGATTTAAACCGCCTGTAGCAATACATACACCACTTCTCACAGGATTGCAGGCAGGCGGACGCATGGATCCTGCTGAGGTAAAAATGAGTAAAAGCAAACCTGATTCAATGATTAGTATACACGACAGCCCTGAAGAAGTAAACCGCAAAATGAAAAAAGCGTATTGTCCTGAGAAAATTGTTGAAGGCAATCCTGTAATTGAAATGTGTAAATATGTAATATTTCCTGAGCTAAAAGAAGGAAGTTTTTTGATAAAGCGTCCTGAGAAATTTGGTGGAAATCTAGAATTTAAAAGTTATAAAGAACTTGAGGAGATATTTATCCAAGGAAAACTTCATCCTCTAGATTTAAAAAATACTGCAGCAGAACATATAAACAAAATCTTAGAGCCAGTTCATAAGTATTTTGATAAAAACCCAGATAATTTTGAAAAAATGAAAAAACTGGGAATAATTACTGTTTAAGCGGATATTTCAATCTTATTATTTCTTCAGATATCTTAAGAGAAACATATAATACGACTAGCTCCACCAGCAGTGTTGCTAAAAGAATCGCGCCCCAATAAAAAACAGTATTATATATTATTGCACCAAATACAGCCACAGGAGAAATTACTACAAAAAGAATCATTGTGACACTATAAAGTAGCATAACATCTGATTTTTTTCCAACATATTTTACACCCAGCGGAATTGAAATAATCGCACTTGCAATAAACGAAAACATAAGAAGCCATGTTACAAATAAAACTTGGTCAAATCCAAGGAATATACTGAGGTAAAAAATAAAAGGAATTGCAGTTACAAAACACAGTAAAAGTGTTGTAGTTTTACCAAGTATCAATGTTTTATTATAAATTGGTATATGTCTTATTATCCACATTGTTTTCTCCTCGTTTAAAAAAAGGTTAAGAGAAGGGAAAACAGACGTGTAAATTACAACGATGAGGACACCTACAAAGATAAATAATGCAGGTAAAAAATCTGCATAAATATCCCTTAATGCTTCGGGGATAAGTAGTTCAGTTCCATAGCGATATAAATAACCTGTTCCAACGCCTGTTATAGATGATGTAAAAATAAAGCTGAAAAACATCTTGTCCCTCCAGAGAATCGTAGTTTCCTTGTAAAACAAAGCCTTTATTCTATTTCTTATTTTTACCTGAGATCGCTCATTAATACGTAGTTTTCTTCTAATATTCTGATAAGAAGATATTGCATGTTTAAGACTCCAGAAAAGATGAACTAAAGCAAGAGGGGAGATAAATAGGATAAATAAAGGATTCTGTGAATAAAAGAAAAAAGCAAGAAGTACTGCTGAGGGTAAAAGTCTTAATCCATTAGTTGAAAAGAAGTTTATTGCAATTGTAGAACCAATTATAATCGAGGTTATCACACCGATACTAAAATACAGATATTCAAATGGATAAGCAATATCTATTTGAAGGAGAAACAAGAAAAAAATAAAAAGTGTCGAAAGCAAGAACCATACAAAAAGGTTTGATAGGAAAACTGCATAAAATATTTCAGAAATTGTTTTTTTATGCTCAACTTGTGTTGAAAGAGCATATGTGACTTCTCCAGGTTTTACATAGTTTTTAAAAAAATCTACCCCTGCTTTTGCCATAAAAACAAAAAACACCATTAAAAATACTTCTTCAAGATTTATATCAAGACCTATGTCTACAGTTTGAAAATAGTATGTTAGAAATGAAAACATTATGATTGAAAAAAGCATGATAAGTGAAAAAAAGAAATAAAGAACCGGCGACTCATTTATCTTAGAGAGAAAATCTCTTTTGTTATTTTTTATCACAATTTTTGTTGTTTCAAACATCTACAATATTCTTCCTATGATTTTCAAAATATGCTTCTTCAATGCTACCATATTTTTTCATAAGGCAGTCTACTCTTTCAAAAAGTGTAACTTTTCCATGTTCAATAATATAAACGCTGTCTGCTACCTCCTCCACTAGCTTTGTTGAGTGAGTTGCAATGATTGTTGTTCCTTTCTGTTGTTTTATAAATTCCTGAATTTTTTTAGAGGTTAGAGGATCAAGTCCATAGACTGGTTCGTCTAATAGAAGGTTAGGTGGATCATGCATAATAGCAGATGTAATCGAGATTTTTTGTTTCATACCCTTTGAGTATGTTCCTATTTCATAGTCCAGCGATTTGTATATTCCTATGTTCTTTGTAATTTCATCGATTTTTTCTTCTGAATTTTTTATTTTTCTAAGAGAGGCTATATAAAATAAGAATTCTCTCCCAGTAAGCCTATCATACATCTCAGGCATCTCAGGTAAATATCCAAGGTTTTCCCTTGCTCTTATCGAATCATTTACAATTGAATAGCCGTCGATTGATACTTCGCCTTTCGCATATGGAAGTATTCCTGTACAGATTTTAAGTAGAGTAGTTTTTCCAGCACCGTTTTCCCCCATTATTGCAAATACTTGGAAGTTATCAAAATTAAAAGTTACATTGTCAAGTGCAACAATTTTCCCATATCTCTTAGTGAGATTTTTAACAGTGATCATTTTAACTAAATTCCAACAAGATTAACAGCTGTTTAAAGTTTATGACTATTCTCTATTTTAGTCTTTAACCTCGTATTTTTTATTTGCATATAAAAAACCAAAGCATACTCCTTTGTGTTCTTTGCTTTTTTGATGATGAGTTGAATGAGCATTTAATATTCTTTTAATGTATTTACTTTTAGGCCTAAATTTGATTTTGATCCTTTTATGAAAGAATATATCATGAACTAAAAAGTATCCTAAACCATACAACATAATACCTAAACCTATCGCCAATCTTATATCATAGTTTCCAAGAGTGCCAGTTAGTATAAACAAAAATGAGACTACTGCAAAAAATATGCCGAATATATCATTTTTTTCAATTTTTCCTTTGGTATATCTATGGTGATCCTCATGCAGATACCAGCCAAAGCCATGCATCACATATTTATGAAGAAACCATGCAACAAATTCCATAAATAAAAATGTCAGAATTATTGCAGAGATATACAAGATGATTTTAATCATTAATTCCATGTTTTACGCTCACCGCAATATAAAATAGTAAAATCGTTAATCACTTAAATTAATTTGTGGAATTATCTGTTTTTCATTGTACAAAAAATTATTACAATGTGCTTTATTGGAATCAACTATGTTTAACATTGTTTTTGCAATTATTTGTTTTACCATTGGTTGTATCTTTCTTTTGTATATAATAAAAGGGTTTTTATGGATCTGTTCTGCAGTCCAGTTGTATATTTCTGAAGCGGTTTTAACTGGTATAAGGTATCTTTTTGGGATATATCTGTATCCTTCTTCAGCATACTGCTGCCATTTGATATATCTTTTTAATTGTTTATTTATAAAGTCTGTAAAATTTTCTTTATTTTTGATTGTATGTTCATAGTTCAATGATTTAAGACCATATTCTTCTAACTCGGTTTGTGGGAAATAGGTTCTATCAAGTCTTATATCTTCAGATATATCCCTTATACAATTTATATATTGCATTGCTCTTCCAAGATATTTAGCATAATAATATGCCTCTTTTGGAAGGTTCATTATTTTTGACATATAAAATCCGATGACCTCAGCAGATCCATATATGTATTGAAGGGTTTCATCAATTGTTTCATATGTGTTTTTTGTAATATCCATTTCCATTGATTTTAGAAATGAATCTGTCCATTCTGGGTTAAAGTTTTTTTTCCTACTTAGTTTTATAAATGAGTCTATTACTATATCGTCTGTATTTATTCCTTTTTCTGCTTTTTTATATTCGTCTTTGAACTTATAAAAGCCGTTGATATCTTGAGGTGTGGAATCTACAAAATTATCAGTCTTTCTGACAAAACCGTAAAGGCTAAAGACTTCTTTTTTTAATGCTGAAGGGAAAAAAAGGCTGCTATAAAAATATGTTCTACTACCATTTTTAAAGATTGAAAATATTGTTTTATTTATCATTTATTTTAACCTCAACTTGCTTATTCATAAAAGAATTAACAATAGTTAATATATTTTGATTAATAAAGTTTTTGTACCATGATCGCCGTTATTTTTTGATAGCATCTCGTAATATCTGTGAGCAAATAATAACCATTGGTACACCTATCCCTGGATGATTATAATGACCGGTGTAATACAGGTTTTTTACTTTTTTGCTCTGTTGTTTTGCTCTAAAAATCGCAGTTTGTTTCAGCGTATGTGCAAGACCCAGAGCAGTCCCTTTATAAGCGTTGTATCTCTCTGAAAAATCACTATGGGCAAAAATACGTTTAACAACTATATGATCCTGAAGGTTTTCACCAGCGAGTTTTTCCATATGTTTAATTGTTTGGTTATAATATTTCTCACGTGTTTTTTTATCATCTTTAAGACCTGGTGCTACAGGTATTAAAACAAACACATTTTCACAGCCTTTCGGCGCGGTCTTAGGATCTGTCTTTGTAATACATGAAACGTAGTATGAGAAATTTTCTGGCCATTTTGGATCTTTGAATATATCATCAAAATGCTCGACCCATTCTGGATGAAAATATAGATTATGATGCTCAAAGTTTTTAATCTGTTTATCAAGGCCTAAAAAGAGTAAAAACGCAGATGGGGCAATCTTTCGTTTATCCCAGTATTTATCTGAATAAGAACGGTATTTTTTTTCAAGTAAATTTTGTTCAGACCAAGGATAATCTGCATTTACTACTACCAAGTATGCATCATATGTTTTTTTACTTGTTTTAACAGATTTTACAACACCTTTTTCAACATTTATTTTTTCAACAGGTTCATTAAATACAAATTTTGCACCTTGCTCCTTTGCAAGTTTATACATTGAATCAGCAAGTTTTCCCATTCCGCCTTTTGGAAACCATACACCCATGTTAAAATCTACATGAGACATAAGAGAATAAAGCGCTGGGCTATCATAGGGGCTTCCACCTAAAAAGACAATTGTATATTCTAAGATCTTTCTTATTTTTTCACTTTTAAAATAACGCTGTGCAAATGAATCAAGTTTTTCAAACATATGAAGTTTTGTACCCTCAATAATCAGTTTTGGTTTGAAAAAATCAGTTAAATGCTTGTAATCCTTATAGATAAAATCCTTCATAGCGATATCATATTCATATCTGCTTACATCAAGGTATTTTTTCATTTTTTCCTTGGCACCAGGTTCTAGTTTCTCAAATAAATCAAGGTTTTTTTCAAGATCTGAAGAAATATCAACAAAATTATCTACATCAAAAAAAACTCTATATGATGGGTCTAGTCTTAAAAGAGTCATATAGTCCTCAGGTTTTTTACCAAATTCTGAGAAAAAATTTTCAAACACATCTGGCATAAGATACCAGGAGGGCCCCATATCAAAAGTAAATCCATCTTTTTTCCAGATACTTGCTCTACCACCAGGATGATCATTTTTTTCAATAACAGTAACATTATATCCTTCTTTTGCAAGAAGAGCTGCTGCAGAAAGCCCGCCAAAACCAGTTCCAACAATAACCACTTTTTTATTATTCATACAAACCTCCTCCACCGATACAATAGATATTTATAAGCTATCTTTTAACTTTTCTCATCTGATCCATCTTTTCTTAAAATACAGATAAACCAAAAGGTAAAAAGAAAGCATTGAAAAATTATAAAAGAAATCTTCAAGGGGTATCGTAGTTATTCTAACACCCCATATAGCCGAAGAATTATAATACACAACAACAAGAGATGTTAGAAGATAATTAAAAATCATAAAAGGTACAAAAGAAATAACAATATACATCCAGTATAAACGTGATTTTAAAACAGAAGGATATAAAAAAGCAGCGATAAGGAAAAATAATGCAACTGAAAACATTGCAAGAATTGTGTATTCTTGTCTATAATAAACCATACCAATTATAAAAAAAATGAAAAACACAGCAAGATAGACCCATTTATTAAATTTAATTTCTTTTTCGCCTACGAAATATACAAGGTTTTCATAAATAAATATACATGCATAAGGAACTACAACAAAAAAAAGTATTTCTTCAATTGGAAGTCCAAATAATTTTGGACCAGAATAAAATTCAGGGTTAAACCACCAATCACCACGATATGTTACTAGCATATCCCAGAATATATATGACCCGCCAACAATTAAAATTGATGCAGCAAGTGGCTTATAAAAGAGATAATATTTAAACATCCATTTAAAAGAAAACAATAACGGTAAGATAATTATTAAAAAGATAAGTGTCGTATAGTTTAGTTGAATCATTATTTATTACCATTTTTGACAATGTAAAATACAGATAAAAGCTTTACTAGGAAGATCCTATAACTAATTTTAAAAAATACCATTGAATCAATTTTTTTATAAAAAGTGGCATATAACCTGAAAAACAAAAGTTTCTAAAGATAAAAATACCCTTATTTTTTCCAAGACTTATAAAAAGTGGACCTGAAAAATTATGATATGTTTTAAGAGGTTTATCATCAATTATATTTTTTATGTTTTTGACGATTAGCTTTGCGTGACGTTCAGAGTTCTGAGCAGTTTTTTCTTCAAAAATATCTGTTATATCCCCGCCTACAAAAATGTTTTCATATCCCTTCAATCTTAGATATTTATCAACTTTTAAGCATCCTTTTGAGCTAAAAATGTTTCTATCAAATTTTTCCATAAACGAAGAATCACATTTAGTGCCTGCGGACCATATAGCCATATCTGCTTTTATTTTACGACCGTTATCTGTGATAAAAATATTATCTTTGTTCTCAATGATTTTTTCTTCAAAAATGATATTTACATTGTTTTTCCTTAAAAAAGCCTCTGCAATTTTTGATGCATGTTTGGTATTTCGTTCTATCAAATGGTTTTTAGAATGAACTATTGTCACCTTTTTTCCAGAGAGTTTAGTTATTATTTCACTTGCGACTTCTACACCAATTAAACCTCCGCCAACAATTAAGATATGATCAGATTTAGTTAGTTTATCTAACGCAAGCAATGTTTGATTCAGATTATTTATTGTGAAAACATTGTTTTTATTTTCAAGGAAAATTGGATAACTTATACCCCGGCAGATCACAAGATAATCATAAGAATAACTGTTTTTCTCAGTTTTTATTTTATCAGGATAAATATGTTCTACTTTTTCACATAATAATTCTGTATTTTTCAAAAAAGAAGTATATTTTAGTTTAATTTCTTTATCCAGTTTTTTATTAACTAATAGATTAGGTAAGGCAGGCTTGTATTCAAAAAAATTCTTATCATCAATCAAGACAGTTTTTATTTCTTTTATTTTTTCAAGCTTTTTTGCAACAGGCGCTCCACAAAAACCACCACCAACAATTAAAACCTTCATCAAATCATTTTCTAATAAACTCCCAAGAATTTAAATAAATATTGAAAAAATATGAGAACAACATATAATAAAAATATTTTTATACTAACAAGTTGTATATAAATATTGATATAAGAGGCCTGCATGAAAAGATTAAAGACTTTACTGATATTATTAGTAATCATAAATATCATTCTTTCTTCGATATTAATCACCAACATCCAGTTATTTAAATCTCCAGATGTCACAGTAGACATTGATATTTTAGATATTAACTCAGAGGAAATACAACTGGGAAGCACCATTATAATATCTAACTCAAATAGTTTTGATTTAATTGTTTCAGATTTAGAAATTCTAATTTTAGCAGAAAATGGAGAAAAAATAGGAACTGTATCTATCAAAGGCGGAAAAGTTCCTGGAAATGCAGAGAGAATATTTCGTTCAAAGGATGCTTTGAGCTTTAAAAGCGATACTTTTGAAGCAATAGAAAGTATTATCTCAGCAACTGTTGGAATAAATGTTTTAGGATTATTTACTAAAACAATTCCTTTAAAAATTAAAGCTAGTGTATCAATTGCAAAAGTCCTTGAAGCATTAATACCACCAGATATAAAAATTAATTTTAATTTCGATGATATTACAAATAAAGGGATTGATTTTAGCACTATAATTGATTTTTATAATCCTACGAGTTTTGAATTTTATGTTGACACATTTTATTTAGATATTACCAATGAAAAAAATGAGAGTGTAGGCAAAATAGAATTTCAAGCAGGAAAAATAAATGCTAAAAGCTCTGAAGTTTTTTCGTCAAAAGGAATAATTAATTTTGAAGCGTTTGATGCAGAGGTGCTCTTGATCAATGTATTTGGTGTTGTCGGTGCAAAAATAGCAGGTGCTACTGAAAATATCTCATTTTCAGTAAAGAGTTTGGTTCACATACCTGATATTAAAAGCTTTGCTTTTTCAAATGACCCGCTTGATTTTAGTATGCCCATTCAATATAGACTAACCCCTCGTGGGATTCTAGTTACAATTGGCTTAAGGATTTATAATCCTTCAGAAGTAGAAATAGTCGCTAAAAATTTGGTTTGTACTATTTCACGAATTGATAATAATAAAATATCTTTTTTAGGGCAAGAAAAGATGGAATCTTGTAAGATTACTGGTAAAGAAGCAGCTTGTATTGAAACACAGATTCTTATACCTTACACAAAATATCTTTTCTCGGGCTCAAAAAAGTTATTGCCGGATTGGATTTTATTAAACATAGAAGGTGATTTTTCAATTGCTGGAACCCGGCAATTGATACCTTTTTCACTAAATGCTTATGAAGGTTTTAATTTTTTAAAATATATGGATCCTCCGTTTAATGAATAATTAACTTAACACAACTGGTTTAAAGGCGTTATCTTTGTTTTTAATTGATAGTTATTTTTAGATATTCATTAAACCGAAGGTTTTATAAAATATTAGTTTAATTATATATAAGTATGTAATTAGATATATAACTTGTCAGGGTTATCTTAACTAGCTTTTTTTCAAAATTCTATTTTATATTACAATATTTTCAAATTTTTTGCTTTTATTCCTTGTTTTGTATGTTCTTTTGTATATTGTACGCTATCTCCTTCTCTTAGAAATATTGTCCAAAAAGGAATATCTGTTTTATGGATAAATGCGTCTTCTCCGTCTTCTCCACTTATATATCCATAACATTTTTTGATATCGTACCATTTTACTTTTCCGTTTATTTTTTTCATTTATATTTTACTCCAATATGAATTAAAAAATATTGCTTTTTAAAAATATTAAATTCTTATATATCTTCTAAAAAGAAATATCTATTTTTTTAACTTTTTTTTAATTATCATCTATATTTTTTCTTGTTGTAAAAATTTCTTTTTTTATTTCTCGTCTTCCTAAAAAAGTTTACTTTTTTAAATTC
>CAZKUB010000102.1:0-2416 GCA_964555835.1 uncultured Thermoplasmatales archaeon | reverse complement strand
AGAAAAAGAAGGGCTTATACGCAGGCTTACAAGGGGGGTCTATTACTACCCTAAGGACCACAAACAACTGGGTATACTTCCTCCCAATGCGGAGGATGTAGCTTTGGCTTTGGCTCATAGGGACAAAATTGAGATTCAACCATCAGGAGCTTACGCTGCTAATTTGTTGGGGCTTAGCGAGCAAGTTCCTGCGAGAATAGTTTTTTTGACAAATGGAAAATCTAAAAAAATAAAAATGGCAAATATGGAAATTGTTTTTAAAGAAACAACGCCTAAGAATATCTCTGTAGCTAAAACTATTACAGGGCTTATAATTCAGGCACTAAGGTACATTAAAAAAGAGAATGTTACAGACGATATGATAAATAAGATCAAAAACAAACTGTCAGTTAACGACCAGAAAATATTAAAATCTAATTATACTGTTGCTCCAACATGGATCGCTAGAATTATAAAGGAAAAACTTTTAGGTTAACGGATGAATAGTTTTATCAAATTATCTGCCGAAGAAAGAAATGCGTATTTTGCAAAAGCTTCTGAAATAACAGGACTCCCCATACATATAATTGAAAAAGATTTTTGGGTTTGCTGGACTCTGAATAAGTTATTTTCTTTAGATGGCGTTAAGGATCATTTAACCTTCAAAGGTGGAACCTCACTTTCAAAAGTGTATAACTTAATAAAACGATTTTCAGAGGATATAGATGTGTCTGTTGAAAAATCTTACTTGGGGTTTGTTGGTGATAGAGATCCAAAAAATAAATCTATTAGTAATAAAAAGCGAGAAACTTTAATCAAGGAATTATCCGAAGAATGTCGTAAATTTGTTAATGATGATTTAGCAAGCTTATTAAAGAAAAAATTTAGTAGAGAACTTACTGGATTATGGAGTTTAGAATCTGATCCTGAAGACAAAGATGGGCAAACGTTACTGTTTCGTTATCCAACAACAATACCTACTACACAATACGTTAGTCCTTTTGTTAAAATAGAAATGGGTGCTCGCGCCGACCATTGGCCTGTTATTAAAAGTAGTGTTAAGTCCTATTTGGAAGAAGCAATTCCTTCAGCTCTTAAAAATCCGGAGATGGCTATACAGATTTTAGATGCTAAAAGAACTTTTTGGGAAAAGGCTACTATATTACATATGCACGCTAATACTCCAGAGGATAAAAAAATCCCAATAAGACAGTCGAGACATTATTATGATTTCTTCTGTATGTTAAATTCTGACGTTAAAGATGATGCTCTCAAAGATATAGCTTTGTTAGAGGTAGTTGCCGACCATAAGGAACTGTATTACAGAGCAGCTTGGGCTAAGTACTATCTTGCAAAAAAAGGAACTTTAAAACTTATGCCAAGTGAAATTAATCTCAAGCAGATGGAGAAGGATTATTCTCAAATGGAAGTAATGTTTTTTGAAAAGCCACCGGCTTGGAATGATATTGTTGACACGATAAGGCGTTTTGAGAAGAGCTTTAATAGTTAACCAACTTCTGCATAGTATTTTATTGTAATCACTTTCAAATTGATTTTAATAAAAAAACATATTGACTCTCATCATTGTACATTTTGATGAGGTAAGCGAGTAATCGGTAGCATAAACAGGGTAATGACGGCCTGTAATTACCCCTTTTTGTTCCATTTAATAACTAAACTATCCATGGTGGACAGCATTGCTAAGGCTGTGTGATGTATAATAGTTGAAAAACCAAATGAAATTACAATAAGTTTGCTGTTTTTCCGTGGACAGTATATGGACAGTGAACAGACGAAAACAGAAGGAAATAGAGGGTAAAGGAAGGAAGTAGAAAGCAAAGCTAAGCCCTTGTTATTTTTAGTTAAAACCCTTGAAAACCAGTGCTAGTCTAAATGTCCAAAAAGTGCCTAAATCAAGCTCATAACCCGAATGTCACAGGTTCAACCCGAATCCAATAGCAAAATACCTTACGGATCGCTGAAGCGAAGCGAAAGCAATTATAATAGCAAGGCTTTCAGGGTTTCTCAAAAAATCAAAAATCATGGTATGATGCATTCATCCACTACGTTAGAAATTTTATTTTTGTTTTCCTACAAAGGCTACTCTTCTGTACATAACGTTCACAGGAGAGGTTTGTTCGGTCCAGTTCTTTCCACCATCGGAAGATCTAAGCAGTATTCCCATTTTTGGAGGAGCGGCTAAAAGGCTTCCCACAGCCCAGCCGTTGGTTCCGTTACCCTGGAAAAAAATGCCCATCATAGCAATACCACCGGCTGAGCCAGGAACTTCTGCCTCATTCCATGTGTAACCACCGTCGATAGTGTAATATATAACTCCATAGTCTGCAGCCATCCACAAATTGTTTTCATCCAACGCATATGCTCCATTGATATGTACAGGAGAAGGATATGATTCAATCCAGTTTGTTCCACCGTT
>CAZKUB010000101.1:0-9194 GCA_964555835.1 uncultured Thermoplasmatales archaeon | reverse complement strand
GCCCATGGACAGAGCGCCTGTAGACCTGAAATTACACAGACTCTCGTTGAAATGTTAAACAAAGGGGTCACCCCTTATGTTTGCCAAAAAGGAAGTGTCGGTGCATGTGGTGATCTAGCACCAATGTCACAAATCGCACTTTTAATGCTTGGAGAGGGAAAGGCATACTATAACGGAAAGCTATACAACGGCAGAGAGGCAATGAAAAAAGCAGGAATAAAAATTCCTGGCCTAGAGGCAAGAGACGGGCTTTCAATAATTAACGGCTGCAATGTGCTTAATGCAATGAGCGCGATTTTCTTATACGATGCTAATAACTTTTTGAAACAAGCAGAAATAGCTGCAGCTATGAGCCTTGAAGCCCTCAAAGCAAATATGAAACCATACACCCCCCGGCTTCATGAAGCACGTGGTTTTCCAGGTGCTATTCGTAGTGCAAAAGCAATATGTAAACTTGTAAAAGATGGAGATCTTCAGAAAGAAAAGATGAAATGCAAAATACAAGATGCATATTCAATGCGCTCCACCCCGCAGGTGATAGGTGCTGCTCATGATGCCATTCGTTGGGCCCGTGAGCAGGTTGAAATAGAATTAAACGGTGTGGGCGACAACCCTGTGTTTTTCCCAGATGAAGATTTACAGCTTTCTGGTGCAAATTTCCAAGGATCACCAGTAGGTCTACCTATGGATATGGCTGGAGTTGCAATTACAATGGTTTCTGTCCTAAGTGAAAGACGTATGAACCGTTTGAATAACCCTGCATTAAGTGTAGGTCTTCCCGCTTTTCTTACAAAAGGCGCAGGTATGTTTTCAGGTCTTATGCTTTCCCAATATACTGCAGATAGCCTTATTGTAGAGCAAAGAATCCTTTCAAACCCTGCATCTATACAAAGTATACCTGCAGCAGCTGATCAAGAAGATTTTGTTTCAATGGCTATGAATACGGCTATTAAAAACTTTCAGATTCTTGATAATGCATATGGAATTCTTGGAATAGAAATGATGGCCGCTGCTCAAGCACTGGATTTCCGAGAGTATAATTTTGGGAAAGGCGTTACAAAAGCAAAAGAAGTAATCCGCAAATATGTAAAGTTTTTAGATGAAGACAGACCCCTCTACCCAGATCATACAAAGATGAAGGAACTAGTAAAAAGTTGTGAAATACTAGAAAAAGTTGAAAAAATAGTTGGAAGTCTTGAATAAAAATTTTATTTTATCATTGGAAGTTTTAAATCTGTCTTTTTAACAACTTCAAATGCTTCTTTATATCCTGCATCAGCATGGCGAACGACACCCATACCTGGATCTGTTTTAAACACTCTCTTAATTCTTTCATCTGTTTCTTTGGATCCATCGCATATTACAACCATCCCCGCATGAATAGATAGGCCAATTCCTACACCACCGCCATTATGTATCTGCACGCTATCTGCACCAGCTGCACAATTCAAAAGAGCATTAAGCAGTGGCCAATCAGCAATTACATCGCTTCCATCTTTCATACTTTCAGTCTCCCGATAAGGTGACGCAACACTTCCGCTATCAAGATGATCCCGGGTTATTGCAATAGGTCCAATTTCTTCTTTTTTAACCATTTTGTTAAGCCTTAATGCAAACTTTTCACGTTCGCCATAACCAAGCCAACAGACACGAGCGGGAAGTCCCTCCCATGGCAAAAACTCCTCTGCAAGTTTAATCCAATTAGATAAAACATCATCCTCAGGAAAAATTTCAAGAACTGCTTTATCAGTTTTAATTATATCATCGGGATTTCCAGAAAGTGCAAGCCATCTAAAAGGTCCTCTGCCTACTGCTAGCATTGGACGAATGTATGCTGGTACAAAACCAGGGTAGTCAAACGCGTTAGATAGCCCTGCTTTTAATGCTTGCCCGCGCAGGTTATTTCCATAGTCAAACACAACAGCACCGTTCTTCTTAAAATCAAGCATTGCTTTGCAATGTTTTTTCATGCTTTGCATTGATTTCTTGATATATTCCTCAGGTTTTTTCTTTCTAAGAGTAAATGCCTCATGTAGATTATCACCATAAAAACCAGCAGGGACATACCCGTTAAGTTCATCATGAGCACTGGTTTGATCTGTTACAACATCAGGTTTAAACCTTTTTTTTACAAGATAAGGAAAAACATCTGCACAGTTTCCAAGAAGTCCTATCGCAAATGCGTTACCTTCATTTTTTGCTTTTTTAGCAAGTTCTAACGCCTCATCGACATCCTTAATCTTTGTATCACAAAAACCTGCTTTAAGTCTTCTATCGATACGGGTTTCTTCGCAGTCTACTGCAATGCAAACACCGCCTGCCATTTTAACAGCTAGAGGTTGCGCACCACCCATACCTCCAACTCCACCGGTTAGCACGGTTTTTTCTTTAAGATTACTTTTAAAATGTTTCTTTGCTAGAGCCATAAATGTTTCATATGTTCCTTGAATAATTCCTTGTGTGCCTATATAGCACCATGAACCTGCGGTCATCTGACCATACATTATAAGACCTAATTTTTCAAGTTCATAGTATTTCTCCCAGCAGCTCCAATGAGGTACGATATTTGAGTTAGCCATAACAACTCTTGGAGAGTTTGTCCATGTTTTAAAAACAGCAACGGGTTTACCCGACTGTATAACCATTGTCTCATCATTTTCTAGTTTTTTTAAGGTTTCAACGATTTTTTTGTAACACTCCCAGTTACGCGTTGCTTTTCCTGTTCCACCATAAATTATTAAATCCTCAGGTTTTTCTGCATTTTCAAGGTTATTCTCAAGCATACGAAGTATCGCTTCTTGTTTCCAACCTTTACATCTTAACCTTAATCCAGTTTTAGCCTTTATTTTAATCCCCATAAAAACCGATGGACAGTATTAGAGCTGCATACTTAAAACTTTTTTAAAATAATACGTTAAAAAAGGAAGGATTGGCTGGCCTCACTAGGAGGGGATGGGATGCACTCTAACAAAAACTACCAGCCCGATTCCTTCCATATATATCAAATAAGTAACATGTATATATACATTTCGCTAAAACTACTAAAAAATATGCTCATATAAGAGAGATACTTACAACATTATTCCCACGGAGAATAACTGTACCAAGACGCCTTTTGGTATCTTCAAGGCTTTCTTCCACATCGGTTAGCACCATGTTCATATATTCATCGTATCCAGATAGTTTACCCCCAATAACTCTTCCATCTTTTAATAGAAGGGAGAGTTTCTGATTCATTGATTTTTCTAGCACATCTAAAGGTAACGCCATGGAGAGGGTGTAATATATCATCCTTTTTAAATTATTCCCCAAAAATTACTCTTCAAAAATGATAACAATTAAATGTAGTATGTTGATTATGGAACAGACTCAGTTTTGGGGAGGTCTAAAAAACTCATGTCAGATGGAAATATAATACATGTTGTTGGCACTGGAACAATTGGAGAGCCATTGATTGGTCTTTTATGTGATGCAAAAGATGAACTGGGAATAGATGAAGTAACATTTTACAAACATAGTCCTAATTTGATAGATAGACCAAAAATAAAAGGACTTGTGAAGAAAGGAGCAAATCTTGCTGTAAGAGAAGATAAAACAATGGACTTTCGTGAGCTGGGAATAGAAGCAATGTATGATGCAGAAGAAGCGATTAAAAGATCCTCAGTAGTAATTGATTGTACCCCAAAAGGTACAGGAATGATGAACAAAGAGAAGTACTATAATAAGCACAGAAATAAAATAAAAGGATTTATGGCCCAAGGATCAGAATTTGGTTTTGGAAAGATGTACGCAGTCGGTATCAATGACGAAGTAATAACACCAAAAGATAAATTCATACATATCGTAAGCTGTAACACTCACAATATGGCAGTTTTAATAAAAGCACTTGCAATGGGCGAAAATAACAAAAATCTTCTAAAAGAAGGGCGTTTCCTATGTATTAGACGATCAAATGATATCTCACAGGTTAAAGGTTTTATACCAGCACCGGAGGTTGGTGAGCATAAAGATCCGCAAATGGGAACCCACCATGCAGTAGATTTAAACAAGCTGTATCAAACACTCAGGGTTAACCTTAATGTTTTTTCAAGTGCTTTAAAGCTTAATACACAATATATGCACGCCATATGGTACAACCTAAAACTTAATTACAAGACAAACACAGAAGAAATTATCCAAAAATTTATAGATAATCCTTTTGTAGCAATTACTTATAAAAAATCAGCAAATCTAGTATTTTCATTTGGAAGAGAACATGGCTATTATGGCAGGCTTTTAGACCAAACAGTAGCAGTAATTTCTACGATTCATGTTGTAAATGAAAACGAAGTTTTTGGTTTTTGTTTCACCCCTCAAGATGGAAATTCACTACTTAGCAGTGTAGCTGCTGCTGAAAGGTTCTTGTATCCTAACGAATGGAAAGAAAGAATAAAATGTCTCTGGCCGTTTTTATTACAGGAAGTTTAAATAACATCTTTTTTTACTCTTTATTTATTCTTCTTTTTAAGATGCTGATAAAATGAAAGAAATGGTTAAAACAATACGTGATCCAATTCATGGAGATATAAAATTTAAAGGTTTATTCCTAGATCTTTTAGAGTCACCTGAGTTACAGAGATTACATAACATCAAACAACTTGGTTTTGCAAATCTGGTATTTCCCGGTGGGCATCATACACGTCTTGAGCATTCTTTTGGAGCATACCACATGGCTCAGAAAGCAGCAGAGCATCTAAATTTTGACTCAGATGAAAAAGAATTAATCTCATGTGCTGCAATCTTACACGATATAGGACACGGACCTTTTTCTCATACACTTGAATCTCTTCTTAGAGATACCTTAAATGTGGATCATGTGGATCTAACAGAAAAACTAATACTTGGAGAACATGCAATATTTGATGATATCGAAAAAGATTTTATTGATAATTTAACGGTTTTTGATGTCTTAAATAAACATGGTATTAATCATAAACAAGTAGCTGATATAATAAAAGGCACAATTGGTTCCAAAAAGTATCTCACACAGTTGATAGACAGCGCAATTGACGTCGACCAGCTGGATTATCTTATGAGAGATGCATATTACACAGGCGTTGCTTATGGAATGATTGATTATAATCGTTTTATACAAACTTTGACACTTTCCAATAATAATCTAGCAGTTGAAAAAAAAGGAATAGGCGTTATTGAGAATATATTAATGGCCAGAATCTTGATGTATTCTTCAGTGTATTTTCATAAAACCGTGAGAATTGCAGAGCTTATGCTTTCTAAAGCAATAGAGCTTGTAGAAAACTCGGATCCTTTTGAATTGTTTAAACTAACTGATGGTGAGATGATGAATGAGCTAAAAAAAATGGGTGATTTGCAAAGAGAAATCGCTACAAGACTCAAATATAGAAAACTGTATAAAAAAGCTTATTCGTTAACAATAAATGATTTGGATGAAAAACAAATAGCTTTTGTAAAAAAACTTTACAAAACAGGTTTTAGACGTCAAAAAGAAATAGATTTTGAACAAAAACTTAGGATACCCTCAGGTAAGGTCATAATAGATGCTCCACAAGCTGAGCTACATTTATCTGAACCTAGAATTGATAAGACAGATATACAGATTGTTGATGGAGAAGGACCGCATAAATTTGATGAATACACACCTATCGGTGTTGCAGTTAGATCAAGGGATATACCTGATTGGTTTGTAATGATTATAACCGACGAAAAATACCGGGAAGTAGTATCTAAAAACGCTGAAAAAATATTATTTGACTAAGATCTTATAAACAGGAGAGAATGGGGAAGATTAAGGTGGTGAGGAGAGATTAAGAAAAAAAATATTCTAAATCAGTATCTCCCCCATTCGCTAAGATATATATCCTAGATGTGTATATAAATTTTATTATACAATTTATAGACAATTAACGTATAATGATAAAAAATATATTTTTACTACTTAAATGTATCAAATTATAATATTTTAATATTAAGATATATATTTTAATTTTAAACATGAATCATGACAAAAAATACTTACACGTAATTTGTTTTTTTTAATATAAGACAATATGGATTTGGGAAAAAAATTAATTATCTTTTGCTTTTACTTACAAATAACGAAATTATTTTTATATATTAAGAGATATAGGAAAAAAGATGCTTGAGATTGAGGTAGTTATATTTCTGATGGCTACAGGTTTAATATCGCTGATAATTAGCTTGTATTTAGTGTTTAGCTCAGAAAGAATCAACGATAAAAAAATAGAAAAAGAAGTATCCTTTGATATAAAAATTTTTGACTGTGAAATAAATCTAATATTAATTCTTTATTTAGCAATTGTAATAATACTATTCGTAATCGGGGTTTTTTCAGATTTTCTAATTAACAGCACCATTGGTTTAACTATTGCATTAATCCCTATTTTTACATATTTAATATCATACTATAAAACCAAAAAAGAAAAGGAGGATTAATCTATGCCAATAATTGAGATAAATAGTGATTATATTTTGGCTTTTAATTCTTTACAAGTTTTTGTTTTAATGATTTTTATAATATGGATTATTCTACTAATTTTCTCACTTAAAAGGTACGGTGTAAAAAAAACTATTAGATATTTTGTTCCAATATTTCTTGCAGCATTAATTGGAGAGCTATGTGCTGTGGGAAATCAAGGATTTGAATATCCTGGATATTTATTGTATGTAAATGCTTTTGGAGGATCTGTGCCAATTATTATTGGTTTAGGTTGGAGTGTAAACTTATTTTTATTTTTACATCTTGGAAAAGATGTGGTGTCAAGGTTTTATAAAAAGATAAATTTCAAACAAACTTTTTTAATTTCAATGTGCTCAGGTTTTTTTGCTTTATGTCTTAATACGCTTGAAGATCCTCTTGCTCATCACAACAGTTGGTGGATATGGAACAAAAGCATTGAGAGGATATATATTGCTGATGTCCCTCTGGCTAACTATTTGGGATGGTTTTTAATAGTTGGTGGAATGACTCTATTAACAATTATGATAGATCGATCTAAATATTCAGATAATAGAAAACTATTAATAAACTTGATAGCACCATTTATAATTTTTATGATATTAGGCCCATATTTTTTAATGCTTTAAATTAAAAAATAAAATAATCCTTAGAGTTAGCTCCTTTATTATATTGCTGGCTCCATAGGGTTACCGCTGAATATAGTATTTACTATTAAAAACCAGATTAGCGGTAAAAAAGTAAAAACAAAAATTAAAAACCAACCAATAAGAGGTGCTATTAGAACAATTGCCAAATAATATGCTCCTATCTCTCTTAAAGCCATCATCCTCATTAGTTTTTTTCGTTCAAACAATTTATGCCACATAATTTTTATCTGTGATGCAAAAATCATTAATGATAATAAAATGAGGCAAAAGCTCAAAAAATATATATTGACACCGTTATGATAGATTTTAGAAAATAAAAAGATTGGGATAAATGCAACAGCTAAATTAATAAATTGAATAACTAAAACCATTACGCGGAAATTCATAGGTATTATCAACTTGGATTTTTTACTATTATCTTCCACTTTTACCCCAAAAACCATTGGAAAAGTTAAAACCCCGAATTCCGAATCATTTTTTATATCCTTTAAGTGCCCAAGGACTGCTGTATTCATCCATATCTGAAAAGCACCTAGTATAGCTATAATATAAGCTAATGTTGGAACGTCATATAAACTATTATAGTTACCTGCATAAACTGCTCCAAATAATATTGTAAATGGAGCCCAAGCAGTTAAAAAAATTGCAGAATGTACCCATTTTTTTGATATAAGATTGTATATAATGCCAGTTAACGAAGCAAATGTTAGCATCAATAAACTCAGGACATTAAATTTTACATGATATATCACTATTATTAATGCAACAAATGAAAATATCATCATCGCTAATGCAGTTTTTTTCGAAATAATTCCACTTACTAATGGTTTATTTGCAAGTTCAATATTTGATTTGTCAATATCATAATCGATGTAATCATTCAATATCTCACCAAAAATATGCATTATAACTCCAACTAAAAATAGATTAACTAAAATTGAAATTTTATTATCTGGGATTAAAACACCTTTAAAAACAGTAAACGTTGCACAAGCACCTATCAAAGGCGTTAAAGCTGTAACAATTAATGAATGAATTCTAATTATACGTAAATAAGCCTTAACTTTCTTAGCAAAATTTACCATAAATTCACCTTTTATATATGTTTGATATGATACTTTTGTCTTTTAAATATTTTTAAATATACTCAGTTATTACCAAGAAAGTAATGTCACTAGTAACTAAAATAGTAGCATGGTTAAAAATAGTACGTCCGCCGATTATATTTATAAGTTGTTTAGGGGCAATTGTTGGTACATTAAATGCTGCAATTTTTTTGAATTTTCATGTATCAAATTTTCAAATTTTTATGGTAATATTAGGTGCAGGTTTATTATCTTCTGGATTGATGGTCCATAACGATGTAACAGATTTAAAATCAGATAAAATAAATAGACCACATAAACCTTTACCATCAGGTAAAATCAAAATAAAAACAGCATATTTTGCTGGTTTATTATTAATGATTTTTTCCATTATTGTAGCATTGTTTGTAAATTACATAGATCAAACAACATTAAATTGGAACTGTGCTGTGTTTACAGCGATACTTGTTATTGTTGGTATCTACTACAACCACTATGGCAAATACCACGGATTATTAGGCCATGTAGCAGTAGCTTTTGGAGTCGGGGCAATTCCATACTGGGGATCAATTGCGGTTTTTTCAGACAAATTAATTTTAATGCTTCCTTTAGCCCTTGCAATATTTGCTCAAGAAATTGGAAGGGAGATAATGGTTTGTGCTGGTGATTTTACAGGGGATCTAAAATCTGGTTTTAAAACCATTCCAGTACTTTTTGGAAGAAAAAAATCCATGTATATCTCTTTATTTTTTTACCTACTGTATATTCCCCTATACCCTTTACCAGCATATGATTACCTAAAACTTGGAATTCCTCAGGTATTTGGAACTATCTATTTAATTGGGGGTGGAGCTTTTGGAATAGTTTTGATATTAACTTGGCTGTTGACCTACAGAGTTGTGTTAAAAGGAGATGAAAAAAAGATATGGGTGGCATTTGAAAAATACGAAAGAACAGGTACAA
>CAZKUB010000100.1:0-28103 GCA_964555835.1 uncultured Thermoplasmatales archaeon | reverse complement strand
GATAAAAAAGAGAATCAATAACAAAAAAGCAATGATAATAACAATTGCGCTAATAACAGGTGGTTTTACATAGGGCCTTATATCAATTATGTTATCTATAAAAAAATTGTATTCATAAAGTTTTTCTTCATATGAATCCTTCTGATAAATACCTCTGTAATTATTTTCAAATATATTATCTCGTATAGTATTATTATGAGTATTAGTCAATGATATACCTGTACTCCAATTTGAAATAGTATTGTTGTATATAACGTTGTAATATGAATAATCTAGAATCAAGCCATTATTTTCTTGCAGTTCTGATAATAAATTGTTATAGCATATCTTATTAAAATTTGACCAACGGCCTAGAAAAATTCCATTGACGCTTTTTGCAATTGTATTATTTTCAATTTTATTATTTTTAGATAATTCCCAAAGTTTAATTCCAGCATGGGTGTTGTTAAAAATATAGTTTTTTGAGATAGTGTTATATGAAGAATTGTAAAGAGTTATAGCCTCAAGGTTTTTAGTTATAATATTGTTCATAAGAATATTTCCTTCTGACGAATCTTCTAAAAATATAGCAGTTGTATGGTTTGTTATAATATTATTTTCAATCGTGTTATTTGATCCAAGTATATACACACCGATTATTGAATCTGTAATTGTAAAACCAGAAAGTGTAACATTTGAAGATTTTATAAGAACAGAATAAACATTTTCTAAAGAATTGATAACTGTTAACTTACTATCATTACTTATAATAGATACAGATTTATTAATCACAATGTTTTCATGATATACACCTGCTTTTACATAAATTATATCACCGTTATCCGCAGAAAGTATAGCATCAGAAATAGTCATATATTCATTAAAAATATTTGTTGGATCAACAACTAAGGTCCTTGTTTCATTTATTGACTCAGATTGAGTAACAGGACTACTTATTATAAGTAAACTTAAAATCAAAACAATTTCAATGACATAAGAGCTTTTTCTAAGCATAATATTCTCAAACCTTATAATTGTGAAACAATTTTTATGTTATAAAATATACTTTAAAATGCAATAAATCAAACATAAGATTTTAATATAATTTAATTACTAGGAGAAATAAATGTATACGAAAAAAATAGTCTTTAAAACAAATAAAAAAAATATTGAACTTATTTGTGAAGTTGCCAAAACCTTTGCAGAAAAAGCAAATGGTTTAATGTACCGAGAAAAACTAGAAAAAAACAAAGGAATGCTTTTCTCTTTTGTAATTCCATGGTATCGATTTTTTTGGATGAAAAACGTCAAGATTCCTTTAGATATAATCTTTGTAAATCGTAAAAAGATGATACTCAAAATCCATGAAGCCCCTATTGAAAAAGGATTTTTTTATAAAATGTATTCAAGTCATGGTTTCTGCAAACATGTAATTGAGACAAATAGAGGTTTTTGTAAAGAAAACAACATAGTAAAAAACAGCTATGTTGATATCCTTTAAAATTAACTAAGAAAAGATAATTAATTTTTTACATTTTGATAAAATACCAAGGAACTTTTATATATTTAGATTAACAGAAAAAATACTCATAAGTGTTTATAATGAACAAAGGGAATCATATTAAAGAAATAAAAAATGAATTTAAACAAAAAAAGAAAGAAAAAAACAAAGTTGAAAGAAATTACTCTTTTGGTTTTATAGTCGGAGAATACAACTAAATCTACTTTTACTTTTAAGTTACAAATGCATACTTTTGATTTTTTAAATGAATAATTTTATAATTAATATCTGTATTACATTTTTGGGTGCGTAATTCTCCCAGTTATAGGAGGGAAATGATTTTGGCTAAAATAACAGCACAAGACCTTGCAAAAAAACAAAAAGAAATATCAGTAGCAGAGTTCTTTGAAAGAAACAAACACATACTTGGTTTTGGAAATCAAACTAGAGCATTAATAACTAGTGTTAAAGAAGGAGTTGATAATTCACTTGATGCATGTGAAGAAGTAAACATCCTGCCAGATCTATATGTAGAAATTAAAAACCATTCAGATGGAGATTGTAAAATAATAATTGAAGATAACGGACCCGGCGTTGTAAAAAATCAAATACCACATATTTTTGGAAGACTTCTTTATGGATCGCGATTTCATGCAATACGTCAGAGTCGAGGTCAACAAGGAATTGGAATATCTGCAGTTGTATTATACGGACAGTTAACCACTGGAAAACATGCAAAGGTTATATCAAAAGTTGAAGAAGATAGACCCGCTTTTATTTTAGAAATTGCAATTAATACAAATAAAAACCGTGCAGAGATAATAAGCAGAGATACTACTCATTGGGATAAACCTACAGGTACACGCATCGAAGTTGACATTGCCGCTGACATTAAAAGAGGTAAAAAATACGTTTATGAATATCTCCAAAGTACATCTATTGTAAATCCTCACGCAAAAATAACATACAAAGAACCCGATGAAACAATCCACGTTTTTGAAAGAACAAGCGAGCAAATGCCGAAAAAATCCATTGAAATAAAACCTCATCCTTATGGTGTAGAGCTTGGTACTCTTATCAAAATGGCAAAACACACTAAATCAAGACAACTTAATTCTTTTCTAAAAACAGAATTCAGCAGCATGGGTGACAGAACAACAAACATGGCAATTCAAAAAGCAGGACTTGAAAAAAATTTAAATCCAAAACAAATGAGCCGTGAGCAATTTCTTGCCCTTCATAATGCTTTTAAAAAAGTAAAAATAATGTCACCCTCAACTGATTGTTTATCACCCATTGGCGAAACACTTATCAAACGTAGTTTAAAACACGAAACACAAGAGATTTCCCCTGAATTTATTATTACTGCTTCTCGTCCATCATCGGTTTATTCAGGAAATCCTTTTCAGATAGAAGTAGGACTTGTGTATGGAGGTAATCTTCCAAAAGATGAATCCGTAAAAATACTTAGATTTGCAAATAGAGTTCCTTTACTATATCAACAAGGAGGCTGCGTGATAACATCTGCAATTTCATCTATTGACTGGAGAAGATATGGCTTAAGTCAGCCTTCAGGTAAAGGAATACCCGTTGGCCCTGCAATATTTTTAGCACATGTATCATCCACACAGATTCCATTTACATCTGAAAGTAAAGAAGCAATATCGGATGTAGAGGAAATAGAAAACGAAGTCAAGCTTGCATTCAGGGAATGCGCAAGAAAAGTCCAGAAACATATAAACAAAAAAGTTCGACGTGCAAAAACCCGTGAGAAATTTGATCTTATAACCAAAATTTTACCAGAAATTGCAAAAAAATCTGCAAATATGATTGGCAAACCCGTTCCAAACCTTGATCCGATTATAACCAAAATTATGGACGTAGTATGGATTGAAGATATTGTAGAATATGAAAAAGTTTCAAGAGCGCCTATCCAAACAACACTTGTAGAGGGAGATGTCAAAAAAACTAAAGAAGGCTTTATTACAAAAAGTAGAATTTTGGTTGTAAACTACAAAAAAACCCCACAGAAGTTTAATCTTTATGCATTGATCCCTGAAGAGGCTGTAGTAGGAAATGTCGAACCAAAACCAAGTAAAATAACAGATAACTATATAAAATGGACTCTAAACAGAATACAACCTGCAAACAAAACAGATATTTTATTTGAACTTGCAGGTCTTGAAAAAGATGATTTCGATGAGAACGATTTATTCATTGAAAACATAAACCCGGCTTATGTGATTGGCGCTGAAAAATGGGAAGGTGAATAAACATGACCAAAAAAGACTATACTGACGTAGTCAAAAAAATTGATACGGTTGCATCTAAAGTATATGAAGATTTCATAAAAACAGAAATACCATCACTTCAGCTTCCAACGCGTACAAAAGCAAACATTAGATTCAATGAAAAACTAAACGTCTGGAAGTATGGTTCTAACACTACAGAACGTACTGCAAAATCCCTTGATGGAGCATATATGCTACTTAGAACTATGTATATGGCTGATTTTATAAAAGAAATGATCAAAATAAAGAAATCATCCACTTTAAGAGAAATGTATTATATCTCAGAAGGATGGAACCTTGCAAAGTTTCACTCTCAAAATGAATCAAACTTACTTGCAGAAGACCTGGAAGTAATTACTAACTGTATGCGAGAAGATTTCAAATTAAGACCTGAAGAAGATGGTGCAAGAGTAATGGGAAATCTGACAATTGAAGAAGTAACAAGAAATAACACTAAGAAAAAAATACACTGCCAAGACGACGTAGGAGATGCCGGTTACTCTATACCGTATAATGTCGAATCTGAAAAAATTACTTTAAAAAATTGTGATGCTGACTTTGTAATAGCAATAGAAACAGGTGGTATGTTTGATAGATTAGTAGAAAATGGTTTCGATCAATCAAGTAGGGCGATCCTTGTACATCTAAAAGGTCAACCTGCACGCTCAACACGCAGATTTATACAGCGTCTCGGCAATGAAAAAAAACTACCAGTAGTTGTATTTACGGATTGTGACCCTTGGAGTTATAGGATTTATGCAAGTGTTGCATATGGTGCTATTAAAACCGCACATATATCAGAATATCTCGCAACGCCTTCTGCTCAATATCTAGGTGTAACACCATCAGATATTGAAAACTATGATCTACCTACAGATAAACTTACAACAGAAGATATAAACGCTTTGAAAAGCGAGCTTACAGATCCAAGGTTTCAAGATAACTTCTGGAAAGGAGAAATCAAGCTTCAGCTTAAAATCGGTAAAAAATCAGAGCAGCAGGCTCTTGCAAAATATGGTCTTGACTATGTAACAGATACATATCTACCTGAAAAACTGACAGAGAGGGGTATTCTCAAAAAATAAAATTAACTATCTTTATCATTTTGTTACTCTTTATTTGTCCAAAGCTCAGCAGGATGAATGATTAAAGCTCTAATGCAAAGAATATTATGGTCATCTAAATCAAGATATGTTTTGCTAAAAATGCCCCCTTCCATTCCGTGAGGATAAGTAAAAATATTTACTTTTTTATTGTCGATAAACTCGGGTTTGGGTTTTTGACTTTTAATTTTTTTCTCTCCAATGGTAGTATATTTAAAATACAAAACAAGTTCAATTACTATTAAAATAGATATTGTGATAATGGCGATTAAAAGCCAATTATCAATGTTTATTAAAGCCCAGTCATAATCATAACTCCAGATCAATACTCCTAAAAAAACAATTATCAATACTGAAACAATAATAATTCCTACAAGAAATATAATTTTTGTCAAAAGAGAATATTTGCTCTTAATAATTTTTTCAAGCTCAATAAAATCCTCTTGTTTTTTTTGTTTTTCCATAGGTTGCAACCTAATAACATGTATTGCAATTATATACTTTTAATTTTTCTATTTACAAATTTTTAAAAAAATCAAGCAATTTATCTAAAGACCTACCTCTATGTGATAAAATATTTTTTTCATCAGTGTTCATCTCAGCAAATGTTTTACTACTATTTTTTGGTATAAAAATAGGATCGTAACCAAAGCCATTATCGCCTCGTTCTTCAAAGGATATAGCACCTAAACATTCTCCAAGAAATAATTTAGGTTTTTTCCCTGGTTTGGCATATACATAAACAGACTTAAACGCGGCATTGCGGTTTTTATCGTCTACGTTATGCATTAGTTTAAGTATCCCTTTGCAGCCTATTGTATAAAACACATATGCTGAGTAAACACCAGGAAAACCATCAAGAGAATTGATAAAAAGACCTGCATCTTCAAGAATAAATGGTTTGTCAAATTTTTTCAAAACATTCTTGGCACCAAATAATGCAACATCTTCTAGGTTTTCTGCTTGAATTTCAGGATAACCAAGGTCTTTTTGAATAATTTTTATTCCAATTTCGGAAAACTTTTTTTTAGCTTCTAAAACCTTACCTTTGTTACCTGTAATAAAATAAAGCTCATTCATCTATATCTTCCTCTACGAACAATATCATCTATCTTATTAATAACTGATTTTGCATCGTTTTGCATTATTTCTTTGTATCCTTCAAGCACATAACCAAAACAGTGTAAATATTTAGAATGTGTTGCCTCTATTGCCTCCATAAGTACATGTAAATCAACGCCTTTTGACTCGATTTCACTGTTTTTTTCACCAAGGCCGAAATCAATGAAATAAACTAAGTTATCATCAAGTATCATATTAGAAGTTGTAATATCCCCATGAATTAAATCATTTTTATGAAGATAAGCAATACTTTTACCAATTTTTTTACAGAGTTTTTTTCTTTCTTCTTCAGAAAGATTATCTAAAATATCTTTTACACGCTTACCTTTGATGTACTGCATCCGGATAATTCCTTTCTGCAAATCAACATCATAAATGATAGGAGCAGAAACACCAGTTTTACGTGCCTCTGAGATAAGCTTTGCCTCTTCTTTAGTACGAGAAGAAATAAGTCTTTCATCTATTTCTTTTATCCTATACTTTTTCTTAACTCTTCTTTCCTCAATTACATCAAAACCTAAGTATTTTGAAGAAATGATTTCTGCCTCAGCTCCAAGACACAATATTTTTTCCTTAGTCACGCCAAGTCACATCCACCATATCTGTTCTGAATCTCTGATCGATAAAACTATTTTCAACATTCATTCTAACACCGCTCAGATGCATTAAAATTCCAAGCCAAGCAATCATAGCACCGTTATCAATACATAAATCTGTACTAGGAACAAAAAAAGAAGCACCTCGCTCACAAGCCATGGTTTCTACCATATCTCTAAGTCTTTTATTTGCTGCTACACCGCCACCAAGCAATACCTCCTTTTTTTCGATATGAGCCATCGCCCTCTCAGTTACTTCAGTAAGAGCTGCAAATGTTGTTTCTTGAATTGAATAACATATATCTTCTAGTTTTTCACCTGATCTAAAATATTGCAAAGCTGTCGTTAAAAGCCCTGAAAAAGCAATATCCATACCTTTTATTGTATACGGTAGTTCAAGGTATTTTTTACCGTCTAATGCAAGTTTTTCAATTTTAGGACCACCGGGGAATTCTAAACCTACTTCCCTTCCAAATTTATCAAGACAATTTCCAATACCTATATCAAGTGTTTCACCAAAAACACGGTATCTGCCTTCTGCAAAACCTATTACCTGAGTATTTGCACCAGATGTATAAAGCAGAACAGGATCATCGCATTTATCAATTGTTCCCCTGCCTATCTCTATATGAGCAACACAATGATTAACGCCGATTAGCGGCTTGTCAAGTGAAAGTGAAAGCGCACGAGCAGCTGTTGCTGCAGTACGAAGACAAGGACCAAGACCGGGACCTTTTGAAAAAGAAACAAGATCAACTTTGGATATATCAACACCTGATTGTTTGACAGAGTCTTTTATAAGATCTGCAATATAATTTGCATGATGATTTGCAGCCTCACGAGGATGAATACCTCCTTTTTCAGGCCTATATATCTTAATCAGATTAGAGTGAACAATGCATTTATTGTTTCTTTTTTCAACAAGTCCTACACCTATTGAATGTGCAGTACCTTCAATTCCAAGGCATATCATAAATAAAAAGCTGAAAAGCTAATCTATATAAAATAAATTTGGTTGAAAAAATTAGTTTATCCCAATTTCTACTGCAAGCTCATCAATTTTCCATTTTTTAACTAGTTTTCCCGCGGGTTTATTAGTAAAAAATAATTTTTCAGATCGTGTTTCACCTTTGATATAATCTATCCATTTTTGCAGTGCTTTTTCTTTGTCTGTTTTAATCTCTGTTTTGATTTTATCCTCAATATCAAGATCAAGTTCTTTTCTCATGGATTGTATTCTTCGCACAATTTCCCTTGCAAAACCTTCTGCTTCAAGCTCAGCGGTAAGTTCTGTATCTAAAATAAGCGTTACATCCTCTGTTTGTGTTTCTGCAATATGCTCTTTTACGGAATATACTATCTCCAGGTCTTCTTCCAACAGCTTTATTTTTTCGCCTTTTATATCAAGTATGAGTTCTTTTTGTTTTTCAAATTTATTGTATAATTCTTCAGGTTTTTCTTCTTCAAGTTTCTTAGAGATAAGCCCTGCTTTTTCTTTGTATTTCGGGCCGATCTTTGAAGGGTTAGGCTTTAATGATTTAGTCATGAATTTTTCTGTGTTTCTTTCAAAACTTATCTTTTTAACATTTATTTCTTCGTTTAATAAATCTAGTAAATCTCTGAGTGTTTCTTCTGTTTTTTTATCACAGACAAGTGTTGCACTGCTCAATGGGTATCTTACTTTTATTCCGATTTTTGAGCGAAGTGATCTTCCTACTTCTACAAGAGCTCTTATCTTTTCCATCCCCTGCTCAAGATCCTCATCTATCTGTTTTTTATTGCATTCATAATAGTTGCAAAGATGAATGCTTTCAGACATATCATCTGTTCTTATGTTTTGATAAACTTCTTCAGTGATAAATGGCACGAATGGTGCGATTAGTTTTGAAAGGTTCAAAAATATTTCATATATTGTTGAATAACCTGCAAGTTTATCATCTGTTTTTTCTTCAACCCAAAGTCTTTTTCTTGATCTGCGTAGATACCAGTTGCTAAAATCTTCTATTACAAAGTTTTCAATAGCTCTTGCAGCTTTATGTATGTTAAAAACATTAAGATGTTCTTCAACCTCCGCTGAGGTTTTATTGAATCTACTTATTATCCATTTGTCTAAAAGCTGTCTTTTTTCATATGCTATTATATCTGTTTTTGGATTGAATTTATCAAGTGCCGCATAGGTTACAAAGAAATTGTATGAATTCCAAAATGTAAGCAAAAATTTTCCAAGTGTTTCTTTGACAGCTTGCTCAAAAAATCTTTTAGAATTCCATGGCGCATTAACAGAAACCAGATACCATCTAAGTGCATCTGCTCCTTCATTTTCAAGAATAATATATGGATCTACATAATTTTTCTTGCTTTTACTCATTTTTTGATTGTTTTCGTCAAGAACAAGCCCTAGTGTCAACACATTTTTGTAGGCTTTTTCATCAAACAAAATTGTTGATATTGCAAGAAGCGAGTAAAACCAACCGCGTGTCTGATCAAGTGCCTCTGATATAAAATCCACGGGAAAGTTTTGTTTAAACTCTTCTTTGTGTTCAAACGGGTAATGCCACTGTGCAAAAAAAGCAGAGCCACTGTCATACCAGCAGTCTATTACTTCTTCCTCACGCTTCAGTATTTTTTTACATTTAGGACAAACAATTTTTAAATTGTCCACTAATGGTTTGTGAAGATCATAATCCTTGGGGAAGTTCTCACTAAGCGTTCTTAACTCTTCAACACTGCCGACACAAATCTGATGATTACATTTTTCATCCTTACAAGTCCAGATAGGTAATGGAGTCCCCCAGTACCTTTTACGTGATAAAGCCCAGTCTTTTACCTCACGTATGAAATCACCGAAACGACCTTGTTGAAGATGCTCGGGATACCAATTGATATTATTATTATTTCTAATAAGTGAATCTTGAACTTTTGTCATTGCGATAAACCATGATTCCATCGCATAGTAAATAAGAGGAGAGTCACATCGCCAGCAAAAGGGATAATCATGAGTATATTCATGGACTCCTTCTAGAAGCCCTCTTTTTTCCAAGTGTTTAATAATTTCAGGATCTGCGTCTTTTACAAATTTCCCACTCCATAGTTTTACTTCAGGTGGAAAAGTTCCATCGAGTTTTACTAGTTGAACTACGGGAAGGTCATATTTTTTCCCAACTTGATAATCATCTTCTCCAAAGGCAGGAGCAATATGTACAATTCCTGTACCTTCATCCATTGTTACAAAATCAGCGATAACTATGTACCATGCCTTCTTTTTTGTTTTTGCATAATCAAATAATGGCTCGTATTCTTTTGCGTTTAGTTCTTCTCCTTTAAAACCGTCGATTATCTCATAATTCTGCCCTTTTAATAAAACAGATGCACGCGACTCTGCAAGGATCAATATTTGATTGTTGTAACGAACTTTTACATACAATTCATCAGGATGAACTGCAAGGGCAACATTTGATATAAGAGTCCACGGTGTTGTCGTCCAAGCCAAAAAATATGCATCTTCATCTTTAAGTTTGAATTTTACAAAAATTGAAGGCTCTTTTACGTTTTTGTAACCCTGTGAGATCTCATGAGCAGATAGTGCTGTCCCACAACGAGGACAATAAGGCACAACTTTATGACCTTTATAAAGCAGTTTTTTCTCCCATGCTTGTTTGAGTGACCACCAGACAGATTCTATATAATCATTTTCAAGAGTGACATACGGGTTTTTCATATCAAGCCAGAAGCCGATTCGTCTGGTCATTTCAACCCATACATTCTCATATTTGAATACACATTTTCTACATTCCTGGTTAAACTTTTCAATACCATATTCTTCCAGTTCTTGTTTATCTGAAAGTCCTAGTTCTTTTTCAACTTCTATCTCAACCGGCAATCCATGTGTATCCCATCCTGCTTTACGTAGTATATAATGACCTTTCATGGTTTGATAGCGCAGTACAAGATCTTTTACAACTCTTGTAAGAATATGACCTGGATGAGGCATACCATTTGCAGTTGGAGGACCTTCTAAAAAAATATATTGTTTAGAACCTTTGCGTTGATCTATCGATTTCTGAAATATGTTTTTTTCATCCCAGAATTTAAGAATTTTTTTTTCCACTGAGCAAGGACTGTATTTCTGAGGTGTTTGCTTAATCATTTTAAACTACTTCCTATAAACAGCACCCTAAATAACAGAAGACTATTAAAATCGTTTCCATTAATAATTTCGGATATCCTCTGCTTTCATAAACTCCCTTAGAAACGATGTTGCATAACATCCTTTTAAAAGCTCGAATTTCAAAGTCAAAGCTTTACCTGTTGTTTCATCATCAAATAATTTATAATCAAAATCTTTTACAAAAGCAAGTATCGAGCGGCGTGAGCCAGATGACGAAATAAAAGGGATCTCAGGTATTATAAAATCACGTGGGTCAAATTTTTCTGACTCGATTATTTTTTTCTCAATTTCACCCATCTCACCCTGAGAAAAAACAGAATCGCTTCCAAAAAGCACTGTACTTACAACTGCTTTTTGTTTTGAAAGTTGCTGGTTTACTTTTTCAATGTTTTTAGCAGATACAGTTATAAATCTATCTTCGATTATTCCATTTTTGAGAGGTAGGACAATGTCGCCTTCGATTGCTTGGTTTAATGGGATTTTTCTTTTAATTCTTTCACATATTATTTCGTTAAATAGATAGGATTGATATGCATAGACAAACATTGTAAGAAGATTCTTTGGTAGTTCTTTTAAGGCTGATACAAAGTCATCTGGGTTATTTACTAGTTTATTTAAAATTGCTTTTTCAAAATTAAGATTATCAGGATAAGAGTTGAGTGCATCTGAGTAATTACGGGTTTCCTGTAGTTTTTTTCTAAGTTTAAAAGTATCTTCATCTTCTCCTTTGATTGGATTAGCGATATAAGTCATCACTGCTTTTTCAAAATCACCATCTACAATGTGTTTTCCAACAATGTGAGTAATTGGTCTTATTATCCCAAATCTTTGAACGCCGAAAAAGTTTGGAAAACCACCATTGTTATGTATGCCGGACCATATCTCTTCAATATCTCCAGGTTTAGTATCCTCTCTTATATTGCGTATTGTTATCTCAAACTTGTTTCCTAGAAGAGTACCTATCTTAACTGGTTTATCTGATCTATAGATATTTGTTATTTCAACACCCTTTATTTTTAGATTTGATAAATCATCTATTTTTACCTTGTAAAAAGACATTAATTGGGTTGTTTTTGCTCGTTTGTCTTTTGTACCTGCAAAACCAACTCTCTGACGAGACATATGTAGTCTGTTGGAAAGCTCTCTAACAAGTAGATTTGTCTCCCAACCCGTAGATGTCACTTCAGCTACTGTAAATTTACCATCTTTTTTTTCTTGCGGATACAAAGATTTTTCTGCTACTATAAAATCTTCAGGGTAGAATCTAAGTTTACCACCCATACCTAAAGAATTAGTTAAAAAAGTAGTAACTCCAATTTTTTTTTCTAAGTCAAGCACCTTCATCTATTTTTTACTCTTCTTAGGCTCAAAGTTTTTACCAAAATCTTTTACTTCTTTTTCAAGTTGTTTTACGGCTTTCATAAGTAGCTCTTCAGGTTTTCCACTATTGGCTCTTATATACAGCTTTCTTTTTTTAGAATTAGGATGATCTGCTATATAAGTAGCATATTCTACAGCTTCATACTGAAGTAGTACCTCAACTATAGGATTAAGAATTGTTTCATTTTCATCGGTTATTTCAATTTCAAGTTCTTTTGATGTCTTTTTAATTGTTTTTAATTCCATTATCTTCTCACATCCGTCTCATAGATTTTTAAATTCATTTATTTTATAGATTGTTAGGATCATAAGTTCCATAATCAAATGTAATTTTCCTTCGCTCTTGGTTATTACAGTTTTCACATTCGAGAATATTTCCTTTTTTCTGCAGGGTATGTCGGCATTTAGAACAAAGTGATTTTATCGAGCCTAATTCTCGATCTTTAGTATGTAGTTGTATACTTGGTTTGACTTGTGTTACTTTTGCTCTTATTATATCCCCCGGGGCAAATTCTGTTGCAGGATCTTTTACATAGCCTTCAGATATCTCAGATACCCTTAGTGTACCATTTGTATCACCTGAGATAGCTCTTTTTTTACCTATTACATGTATTACATTTGCAATTATCATATTTGATCTTACCATAACTACTTCAGCAAGAACTGTATCTCCTTTTTTAAGTTCGACAGGTATGCTTGTTAGTGGTTTTACAGTAGCCGCTCTATTTTTTTGATCAATTTGATATTTTCCAAAGCGAGATGCTTTTATTATTCCCTCTTCTTCAAAAGTTCCTTCTCCCGGTGCTAATTCTTCTGATGTAGATACTTGTTCTCCGGGTAAAACGATCTTATCTTCTGTCATTAGTTCACCTAATTTTGAAATTTATTTAGATATGGCAATCAGACAAATGTTTTAAATTTTGTGGTTGCAGAAAATAATTGTACAAATTTATTAAAGATGAAAACATATCTAACAAAAAAAAGGGGAGATAAAAATATATGTTTAATGAAGCAATAGAATTGTTAGAAACAAATATTCCGCTACTAAATATTCCTGTGAAAAATATATTATTTTTAATCATGGTACTTGTATTTGGATACTTTATAACAATAATTATTACAAGACAACTCAAAAAATCTATGATAAAAGCAAAAATGTCTGAGATTCTTTCAGAATTTACACGCAGAATTGTAAAAATATTATTACTCATCTTTGTATTTGCTTTTGCTGTTGGTTTTTTAGGATTTGATGCATTTGCAGGTATTCTAAGCCTATCTGTTGTTTCAGGTTTTGTCCTAGGTTTTGCATTACAAGATACACTTGCAAATTTAGCATCAGGCTTCATGCTTGCCATTACAAAACCATTTAAAAAGGGAGATTTTGTTGAAATTGCAGGTAATGCAGGATCAGTGCAAAGTGTTGGAATAAGTATCACAAGGATGACAACACCAGATAATAAGAAAATTACTATCCCAAACAGCAAAGTTTATGGAGCGCCAATGATAAATTATACTGCTTTAGATACCCGAAGGATAGATTTGAAAGTAGGAATCAGTTATAGTGATGATATAGGTAAAGCAATAACTATTGCCATGGATGTTCTTACCAAACATAAAAAAGTCCTAAAGGATCCTGAGCCACTTGTTGCTGTTTCAGAGCTTGGTGACTCAAGTGTAAATCTTATCATAAGGCCCTGGGCAAATACAAGTGATTATTGGGTAGTACATAGAGAGATTACCAAACAAATAAAAGAAACGTTTGATAAAAACAAGATAAACATACCTTTCCCGCAACGTGATGTTCATTTATTTCAAAAATAATAAACATCATAAATTTTTTCTTTATTTTTGGATTAAATCTTTATTAAGTTAAAGTATTCTGGTTTACTTATTGCGAGGTTGCAAGAAAAATGTTGAAATATTCTAACAAAGATTTTGTTAAAAATCCTGTTAAAGAAAAATATTCAGGTTTTTATCTGGGGGCAGATGTCGGTGGAACCTTTACAAGATTCGCAGTTGCTGGAAGCAAAGGAAAAGAAACAAAATTGATATTTACATTGAAATTTGAAACACCTTCAATTAAGTCTATTATCCCGGCATTAGAAGAAACCCTGCGTTATTCAGATAAAAAACATCGTATAAATATCCGTTCGGCATGTATAGGCTCAGCAGGAATAATTTCAGAGTCAGAAGATTTTGTAGAACTTACAAATGCAAAATGGAGTATAGACAAAAAAGAAATTATTGACAAAACTTATCTAAACGATGTTTTTTTAATAAATGATTTTGAAGCTTTAGGTTTTGGAGTAAATCTGCTTGACAAAAACAGTAATCTAGATATTTTCAAAGTAAGAGAAAACAAAAAAATAAATTCTAAATATCAAACAAAGGCAGTAATTGGTGCAGGTACCGGCCTTGGCAAATGTATTCTAACTTATAACGAAAAAAACGAATGTTACATGCCTATTTCAAGCGAGGGGGGCAATAGTGATTTTCCGCATTACAATGAATTCGAAGCAGATCTTGTACAATATATCAAAAAACTTCGCAATATAAAAAAACCCTTAGTTTATGAAGAGCTTTTATCAGGACGAGGATTGGAAGGAATCTACAGTTATCTTAGTAAAAAAAGTAATGATAAAAAAACAGAAGTTGATTATGAAATCCAAAAATCAGAAGATGCTGCACAGATAATATCAAAATATAGAAAAAAAGATAAAAAATGTAAGGAAACATTTAAGTTATTTAGCAGTTTTTATGCACGATGTGCAAAAAACTTTGCTCTAGATACACTTTGCAAAGATGGCATGTATATCGCAGGTGGCATTGCTGCAAAAAACAAAGATATTTTTCAATCTAAATACTTCATAGATGAATTTAACAATGGAAATCGTAGAGAAGAGTTTTTGAGAAATGTTCCAATATATGTTATATTAAACGATAATGCAGGATTACTTGGAGCATGTTATGCGGCTAAAATAAAAGTTACAAAGGATGAATAGTTATGACTAAAAACGCTGTTTCAGATGAAATATATAAAAAATATTTTCGTGTCGCAATTTTTGGATCTGCAAGAATTAAAATCAATGAACCAGCATATGATGAAGTATACAAGTTGGCGCATATGCTTGGTGCAGAGGACATCGATATAGTTACAGGGGGTGGACCTGGTATTATGCAAGCTGCATGCAAAGGACACAGAGAAGGCAGAAAATGTGATGTATCTCATTCAATAGGCTTAAACATAGATATTCCTAATGAGCAGAAACCAAATCGCTATCTCGATATAAAAAAAGATTTTCACAGGTTTTCAAAACGCCTTGATACATTTATGGTTTTATCAAATGCTGTTGTTGTTGCCCCTGGCGGAGTTGGAACACTTCTGGAACTTGCATATGCCTGGCAATTAGTACAAGTCAAACACATATGTAATATTCCAATTATTCTTTTAGGTGAAATGTGGACTGAATTTTTGAGATGGGTAGAACAACAACCATTAAAAAAAGGTTTTTTGTCACAAAAGGATCTGCAGCATTTATTTGTCGCAAAAGATAGTTTTCAAGCGTTCAGGATTGTAAAAAGGTTTCATGAAGGATATATGCGAGGAGAAGACATTTGTTATAACTTTAAAAAATACAAATGTGAAACAGATGGTTTACTGGATGGTGAAAAAATATGAACAAAGAGATTATACCTGCAATAATTGCAAAGAATCAAGAAGAACTTACAAAAAAAATTTTGAAAGTAAAAGATTTTGTAAACATCATTCAGTTAGATTTTATGGATGGAAAGTTTGTACCAAATAATTCAATTGATTTTGATTTTAAGTTACCTGAAACAAATTGTAGTTTTGAAGCTCATCTGATGATTCAGGATTCTATTAAATGGCTAGAAAGACATTATAAAAAAGTTGATACGGTTCTTGCTCATTTTGAATCATGTAAAAAACCTGAAAAAGTTATTGATGCAGTGAAGAAAAAAGAAAAACGTGTGGGTTTTGTTTTAAACCCTGAAACACCGATTTCTTCAATTGAAGAATATTTTGATGAAATTGATCAGGTTCTTATTATGACGGTTAAGCCTGGTTTTTATGGACGTCCATTTCTGCCAGGGATGATTGATAAAATTAAAAAACTGAGAAGAAAATGCCCAAATCTTGATATAGAAGTGGACGGGGGTATTACTGATAAAACAATTGATCTTGTTGATAAGGCAGGTGCTAATTTGTTTGTTTCTGGCTCGTATATTGTTAAATCAGATGATATCAAAAAATCTGTCAATAGTCTCAAAAAGAGGATAGGGTTGCTTTAAAATTATGTTACATCTATTTTATTAGATAAAACAAAAATCATTATATACTTTTTTTGTTAAAAGTCTTTAAATACATTGGTTGGATCACGGAGATTCCAAGGTATAATTGGAATAATAATTTTAATCCTTGGAATACTTGAAGTTATTGGCCATTTATACAAAAATCTTCTCTTCTTTTTTCTTTTTTTCGATAAGTTTAAAAGTTTTTTTCCTCATGTTTTAAATGCAAGTATGTAATATATGAATTTGTACATAGGCAGGGATAAAAACAATGAATGAAGAAGATATGAATAACTTTCTTGAAGATTTCAAAAAAGCAAAAATAGAAGAAAAAATGGATATGTGGTTTTTTGCTCTTGGACAGGAAGCTATATGGGATGAAATAATGGAAGAAATGTCAAAAATAGCAAGGGTTCAGTTGATGAAATCAGGTGTTAAGCTATCTGCAGATGACTAAAAGAGGTGAAATGATATGGATGAAGAAGGTAAAAAAGGATTAATGGAAGAATTTAAAAAAGCGGAAGGCTCACAACGTCTGGATATGTGGGACTATGCCTGTAGTCAACAAGTATTATGGGAGAAAATCCTTGATGAAATGCAAAAGATAGCAAATGAACAAGGTATCGACAAAAAGCTTGATAAACTAATAGAAGAAGAAATGAAGAGGGCTGAAGAAGAAGCAGCTACAATCTGATCTTTATTTTTTTATAAAAATAATGTTTTTCGATATTGTAAATATGTCTTTTTGATAAATATCAACGAAAATAATATAAACCAGTTCAAACCAAATAGATATGCTGACATAAATTGTCATGACATGAAGTGTCAAATATATTTGGTTGTGATAAAAAAATGAATGATATGACAAAAAAATTACAAAAAATAGTTGCCCATAGAAAAACCAAAAAAGTCGTTTCTGAATCAAAATATTTCAACCCATATCGTAATAGAAGAACAAGTTCTACTCCAGATTATTACAATAACAATTAAAAAAATATTCCTCATTTTTTAATTTTTTTGTTTGGTTTTTCCCAAACAAATTAAAGCTTTTTAAATACTAAAAAGCCCAATACCCATTTTTTGTAGGTGATTTAAATATGAATAAAAAACCAATTATTGCAACTATTATATGCTTGATGATCTTAGGAACATTAGGCTTTGTTTTAGTAGCAGATTTTGATTCTACAAAGCCCATAGATGATGAGAAACAAAAAGAGGATAAAGAGCTACCTCCTGTAGGAAATATAACTTCATTTGAAGATGCAATAAACCAGTTTTGTTTTGATTTCTTCAAAAAATTATCCGAAGATAAAGCTAATAGTCCAAACATATTTTACTCTCCGTATTCAGTATTTACTGCACTTGCTATGACCTATGAAGGTGCTAGAGAAAACACTGCAGTTGAAATGGGGAATGTTTTGCATATAAAACAAGACAATGAATCATTTCATGAATACGTATATAATCTTTACACTCATCTGAACTTTAATGACGAGTATAACCTATCAACAGCAAACGCATTATGGCCTGATGTTGGATTTAACCTTTTAGACAGTTTTGTAGACATAATTAAAACGTATTATGGGGGGAATGTATCAGAGGTTGAATATGCAAATCCTGAAAAAGCTGCAGGAATTATAAACAGCTGGGTGGAAAATCAGACAAATAATCTAATAAAAGATTTAGTCCCCGCAGATGCCATTGATCCTGATTTTACTAGAATGATTTTAACAAATGCGATTTATTTCAAAGGAACATGGAAGATTCAGTTTGAAGAACAAAATACAACTAAAAGAAATTTTACCCTTTTATCTGGAGAAAATATACAGGTAGATATGATGAAATTAATAGACAAAGATGTAAAATTCAATTATACTGAGACCGATGATCTGCAGATCCTTGAGATGCTTTACTCAGGAGATGATATATCCATGATTATTCTTCTTCCCAAGGCGGGAGTAGAATTATCAGATATAATTAGTTCAGCCAACAGAGAGAAATATAAGTATTGGATCGAGCAAATGAACGAAGTAGAAGCAGATGTATATCTTCCAAAATTCAAGTTTGAGACTTCTTATGGTCTTGTTGATTATTTAATCGAGCTTGGGATGATTGATGCGTTTAATTCGTTAGAGGCTGATTTCTCAGGAATAACTGGTGCTAGAGATTTATTTATTTCAAATGTTTTACATAAAGCATTTGTGGAAGTAAATGAAGAAGGAACTGAAGCTGCAGCAGCCACTGCAGTAATAATGGAATTAACATCTGTAAATGGACCAACGACACCAACAAGAATCACCTTTGATTGCAATCGTCCATTCTTATTTACAATAAATCATAGAGAAACGGGAACGATACTATTTATGGGAAGTGTTGATGATCCTTCCCAATAATCTATTTTTTTAACTTGCAACTTCAAGTATTTTTATTTTAAAAACAAGAGTTTTACCTGCAAGCGGTGAGTTAAGATCAATTGTAACTTTTTCATCGCCAACTTGTGTTATCCTAACAGGTATCTGACGACCATCTGGCAGATTCATAAGAAACATCATACCCGGCTCAATTTCTTGATCGGATTGAAATGATTCCTTAGGCAGTTCCCTTACAAGTTCTGGATTATGGGTACCATATGCTTCTTCCGGAAGAAGTTTTATTTCTTTTTCTTCGCCTACCTTCATTCCGATTACCGCTTCTTCAAAACCCTTTATAATCTGACCGTCACCAACTGTAAATTCTAAAGGTGCTTCATGTTTATCAGAGCTGTCAAAGACCGTTCCATCTTCTAGTTTTCCCTCATATTCTACTTTTATTTTATCGCCTTTCTTTACAACAGACATATTGTATCAACTCAATTTTTTTCAAAAGAATAAAAACAAAAAATCAATATTTATGAAATTTTTATCCTCATCCTTCAAATCTTCAAAATAAGGTCTTTCTATAAATATGTTTTGCATCATTTAAAAAAATTAGATATAATCTTGAATTCTTTCAAAACCTTGCTGAATTAAATCATGATCGTAACAAAGGGGACCATAAGAAAGACGAACTGCTTTTTGCATACTTGGCCCAAAACCGGATCCCGGGATAAATAAAACTCCTGTATTTTTTAAAACACGTTGAACAAAAGACATAGGTTCCTCCTCGGAGGGTGTAGGACAAACAGTATAAAGACCACCCATAGGATCAAGTCGACTCCAGCCAAGGTATTCATCTATATTTTTAATCATAGTATCCGCTGTTTTTTCATATAGCGTTCGTGTTTCATCAATAAAAGTTTTAAGACTTTTATCTGAAAGACTTTTTTCAAGAAACTTTGCGGTAGCCATACTATGCATAGTATCTGGTGACAAAAGAACAGATTCATTTAACTTCTCAAGTCCTTGTATTATTTTTTTATCAGCTTCTATCCATCCAAGTCTGCGGCCAAGGCTAGAAAGCCATTTAGAATTAGAGTTTAGCAAAACTAAATTTGGATATTTTTCAGGCGACCATGAAAAACAATTAGGCATGTCTTTAAACCATAATGCTTTGTATGCACAATCAAATACTAAAAAAGAGTTATAGTCTGTAAGTATTTCAAGACAAGATTTTAGAAAATCATCATGAGCTATCTGACTGGTAGGATTATCTGGGATGGGTATCACCAATGTTTTTAAGCCTTGCTCACAATAGTTTTTTAGAATTTCTAAAGTATCATCAGGATTTGGTAAATAATTCCAATTAGTTGTTTCAAGCCCGGGAATAAAAACCATATTTGATCCCGGAACTGCAGATTTTACAGCATTGAAATAATTTGCATAAGTTGGATCTAAAAAACCAATGCTATCTGAAGAGTTACATAAAACCCTCATCAGATCATGGAACAACTGAGTAGATGATTGCCCAAGAATAATATTTTCAGCATTTAAAAGTGGCATATTGTATATTTCTTTTTCAAAATGGCAGATCTGCTCACGACAATTATACTCTCCAAGAATTTCGCTATAACGCCCAGTTTTATGAAATAATTTTTCATCTTCGACTATTTTTTTATAAATATTTCTTAATTCTTCAGGTGCTTTGTGATTACACCAGCCTCCACCAAAAGAGATGACCTCCTCAGGATTTAAACCCATTCTAATAATGTTACGTTTTTCAGCCATTTTCATAATAGTCTGAATCGGTGAAAGACCGCAGAGTTCTTCTTCTACAATATTTGAAAGTTTGTAGTTAGACATTAAAAAACCCAAATAGAAACATGTGATATTACAGTTTCCAAAGAAAAAAAGAATGTGTTATCCCGAAATTACTTTTTTCTGGAAAAAAAAGTAAATGAGTTAGTATAGATAAAAAAACTAAACGAGAAGGAAATATTTATAACAAATTTCAAAAGACAAAAAAAGTATTGTTTGATTAAAAATCATCAGGGTAGCTTAACTTGATATATCACAATATAAATGTTACATCTCCTGCAACAATCTTTTCAAAACCATTTGAAGTATTTACAATGAGACAGCCGCTTTCATCAATATCAGAAACAATACCAAAAATAACATCTTTTTCATGATTAACCTTAACTTTTTTACCAATTATATCTGTATTTGAAAACCATAAATCTCTAATTTTCTTGTAATCTAATGATTTAACATAATCATAATTTTTATCAAAACTATTAAGTATATTTTTAAAAAGCTCAACTCTAGAAACATCATGGTTTGACTCAATTTTTAAAGAGGTAGCAATATTTTGTAAATCTTTATCTAAGGGGTTATTAACATTAATTCCTATGCCTACAATTACATGGTTTATTTCATCTACCTCAGCATCAAGTTCCGTTAAAATACCGCAGACTTTTTTACCATTTATCAAAACATCATTAGGCCATTTAATCAGAGGATTCAGCCCTGTAAATTTTTTAATTGCTTCAACTATTGAAACAGAAGCCGCCATTGTAACTATCATAGCATTCTGGGGAGGAATCTGAGGGTATAATATAACTGAAAACCAAATGCCCCCCTCAGGTGAAGACCAATTTCTGTTCTTCCTGCCCTTTCCTTGTTCTTGTATATCTACAACAACAACAGTACCTTCATCTATATCTTTTTTTACAAGAGTTTTACAGAAGGAATTTGTAGATGTAAGTTTTTTAAAATAGATTATTTTTTTACCAATAATTTTTGTTTTAATACCTGATTTAATTTCACCAGGCAGCAAAACATCTGGTTTTGAAATAATTCTATATCCTTTGTTTTTGACAGATTCAATTTCGTATCCTACGTCTTTTAAAGTTTTGATCTGTTTCCAGATCGCAGTCCTTGAAATACCAAGTTTTTTAGCTAAAAGTTCGCCTGATACAAATTTGTCTTCTTTTAAAAACTCCAAGATTTTTTCATTCATTTTTTAGCCTCTCTAAATAACAACAGCGGAGCAATGGAGAATGCCATTCCGATAAGTACAGCATCAATACCATAAGGATTATTTAAAAAGAACCAAACAAGTGATCCACCCCCGCCAAATATTAGTCCACATAGCGCACCCTTTTTACTTACACGTGTTTTTTCTTTGTAGAAACCAAATAGGATTGGTATGGTAAGTCCTGCTGTAAAAATGGTATAAGCAAGTTGCAGAGTCTTTAAAACATCATCTAGATACAAAGCAAGACCTAACGCTGCAAAGCCTACAGCAAGTATTCCCAGTCTAGATAAATTTATATTTTTGTTTTTCAGCAGATCGATACTGATAATAGTTCCTGCTGAAAGAAGACATGAATCAGCAGAAGAAAGCATTACAGATACAAAAGCTGCAAGTATAATTGCACCTAGCACTGGTGAAAGACTGAGCATGGCCGTAGGTATTGCAATATATGCATTTGCAAGACCGGGATGAAGAACCATTGCAGAAATTGCGATAATTGCTATTGCAGCTGCAAAAATTAATTTAAATAATCCTGAGAGAATGGTTCCAGTTTTTGCAGTTTTTTCATCTTTTGAAGAAAGAATTTTTGAATATATATCTGGCCCTACAATATGAGGTAGAAACATCATGAAAAAAATAGATGAAGCAGCTAAAATTCCAATATTTGCATTAACTGGAAAAGAAAGAGAGGCAGACGGTAGTTCACCAATTCCGGGTAAGGCATCTATAAAAAGCAGTGGTGCTGCAATAAAACAGATACCAACAAGCATTACAAAAAATTGTATCATATCTGTATAAACAACAGCATACTGACCGCCTATTATTGTATAGAGAATAAAACCAATAGTAATTGCTACAAGTAATATTGTATAATCAACAGGAGCCGCGACAGAAAGCACAAGACTACATGCTTGAATAAGAAGTGAAACCCAAGCAATCTCAGTTATAACAATAAGTATAGCTGATGCAAAACGTACTTTTTTATCAAACATTGCACCAGTTATATCCGGTAATGTAAAAAGTCTGGTTTTTCTAACTTTTTTTGCAATAAATAAACCTAGAACTATTAAACCTAAACCACCTGCTAAATCGTACCACAATGCGGGAAGTCCTTCTGCATAAATTCTTCCACCGGCAACAATTGTTGCAGAGCCACCTACAGTTGTTGCAGTTATAGTAGCAATTAATGCAAATTTTTTAAGGCTTCTATCCGCAAGGAAAAAACTGTTAGAGTTTTTGATTTTTTTTGAGCTTATAAGACCTATAGTGATTAGTACTGATAGATATGTTAGTATAATAGCAATTGTAAGCATAGATTCCATTGTTAACCCAGCTCGTCTGCATGGTTGACTATTTATTAATAATTTTGGTTAACTTTTAAATTTCAAAAAATGTTTCCCAGTTAGCGATATTTATGAGTTATGAAACACTTACAAATACTGTTAAGGAAAATATTGCATATATTACACTCAACAGACCTGAGAGATTAAACGCTTTTGACATGAAGCTTGGAATGGAGTTGTATGATATATTAAAAAAAATTACTGTAGATAAAAAAATAAAAGCAGTTGTTATCAGAGGAACTGGGAAAGGATTCTGTGGTGGAGGCGATGTTAAAGAAATGCATTTTGCAAAAGACAAATCAAAGTTTTTAAGAGAACTAACTCTTGCAATTCATAAATGCGTTTTAGAAATGAGAAACATGGAAAAACCAGTTATTGCAGCAGTAAATGGCCATGCATTTGGAGCAGGGCTTTCTATTGCGCTTGCATGTGATATTATAATTGCTTCTAAAAACGCAAAATTTGGAACTGCTTTTATCGGAATTGGACTTGCCCCTGGTTGTGGCACACAGTTTTTCACAAAAATTGTGGGTTATCAAAAAGCTTGTGAATATATACTTACTTCAAAAGTTTTTAGTGCTAATAAAGCAGAAGAACTTGGACTTATAAACATGGCTGTAGAAGAAAAAGATTTAGAAGATACTGTAGAAGAATTTGCAAACAAATTTAGAACACTTCCACCAATAGCGGTAGGTAAAGCAAAAATGCTTATCAATAAAAGTATGGATAATAATATGAAAGAGCATCTTGAACTTGAAAGTCTTACCGCAGCAGACGCCGCAGGGACAAAAGATTTCAAAGAAGGTGTTGCTGCTTTTGTTGAAAAAAGAAAAGCAGTATTTAAAGGGGAATAACTATTACGGCAATTGCTATAAAAACTTTAGAAACCTTTATGTATTTTACCTAATATCGGCAAAAGATGCCTTTTAAGTTAAAGGGAGGAAATAAATGAAATACGATACCATTAATGTATCAAAGGAAAAAGATGTTGCTAAAGTTTTTTTAAACCGTCCTGAAGTTCATAATGCTATGAACGAGCAGCTTATGAAAGAACTTACAGATTATTTTAAAAAACTTGAAAAGGACAAAGAGATAAGAGTAATCATACTAACAGGGCAGGGTAAGTCTTTTTGTGCAGGGGCAGATCTTAACTGGATGAAAAGCATGGTTTCATATTCAAAAGAAGAAAACATCAAAGATAGTAATTTATTACTTGAATTGTATGAATCAATTTATAACTGCTCAAAACCAGTTATTGCAAAGGTAAACGGTCATGCCTTTGGAGGAGGAATAGGTCTTTTTGCAGCATGTGATATTGTAATTGCAGTACCCGGCTGTAAATTTGCTTTTTCTGAAGTAAAACTTGGAATAATCCCTGCCGTAATTTCAAAATACATCTCAAGGCGTTTAAAAATTTCAGATATGAAAAGACTTTTTATTACAGGAGAGCGTTTTGAATCAAACTATGCAAAAGACATTGGTTTAGTCGACTTTGTTGCATCAGAAGAAATAGATAAAATTGTAGAAAAATACATCAAAATCATCCGCAGTTCAGGGCCAAAAGCAATAGTTGAAGTTAAAAAACTAGTTGACTCCTGTGAAAAAATGGATGTAGAAAAATACAAAAAATTTAGTGTTGAAAAGATCTCTGAGTTGAGAGTATCTACTGAGGGGCAAGAAGGAATAAACGCATTTCTACAGAAAAGAAACAGTAAATGGAGTGAATAATCGTATGTTTAAAAAAGTTCTAATTGCAAATCGTGGGGAAATTGCTGTAAGAATAATTAAAGCATGTCAAGAAATAGGAATTAAAACCATTGCAATCTATTCTGATGTTGATAAAAAAGCTCCACATGTACAAATTGCAGATGAAAGTGTATGCTTAGGTGATCCAACGCCTATTGAAAGTTATCTTAATATTCCAAAGATAATTAAAATCGCTAAAGATTTTGGTGCCGAAGCAATTCATCCTGGTTATGGTTTTCTTGCTGAAAACCCTGATTTTGCTCATTCATGTAATGATACAGGGATCAAATTTATCGGACCTTCGCCAAAAGTAATTAGCCTCATGGGTGACAAAATTGCTGCTAAAAAAACCATGGAAAAAGCAGGTGTACCTGTAATTCCTGGATATCATGGTGTCAAACAGGATATTAAATCACTGATTGTTGAAGGTAAAAAAATTGGTTTTCCACTACTTGTAAAAGCCGCAGCAGGCGGCGGTGGAAAAGGTATGCGCATAGTTCACTCACAAAATACTCTTGGTCAAGCAATTGAAAGTGCTAAACGTGAATCTAAATCTGCATTTGGTAATGATACTGTATTTCTTGAAAAATACATTGACAAGCCAAGGCATATTGAATTTCAAATTCTTGGAGATGAACATGGAAACATAATTCATCTTTTTGAGAGAGAGTGCAGTGTTCAACGTCGTCATCAAAAAATAATAGAAGAAACTCCTTCTCCTGTGATGACCCCTACTCTTCGTAAAAAAATGGGTGATGCAGCAGTCACTGCTGCAGAAGCTGCAGGTTACACCAATGCGGGAACAGTTGAATTTATGATCGATGGTGATCTAAATTTCTATTTTATGGAGATGAATACAAGACTTCAAGTAGAACATCCTATAACTGAGATGGTAACTGGTGTAGATCTTGTAAAATGGCAGTTAAAAATTGCTAGTGGTGAAAAACTTACACTTAAGCAAGATAATTTAACACAGAGAGGACATGCAATTGAGTGTCGTATCTATGCAGAGGATCCGGGGAATGGTTTTTTACCAAGCATTGGAACACTTGAAAAAGTAGAAGTACCAAATGGCCCAAATATCAGAGATGATAGCGGGGTTCAATCGGGTATGAAAGTAACTCCATATTATGATCCTATGCTTGCAAAGATTATTACTTATGATGAAAATAGAGAGGAAAACATTAACAAGATGATATGGGTGCTTTCCAGATACGTGGTTTTGGGTGTTACTACAAACATAGGTTTCTTAAAGAAAGTACTAAAGCATACTGAATTTAGAAAAGGAAACATCACCACACATTTTATTGATAATTATTTCAAAGATAGAATACTTACAAAAGAGACTCTTCCGATTGATGCAATAATTGCTCTTGCTGTATTTGACTCAATGCATAAAAAATCCCAGGATATAGTACGTTATAAAGAAGCAGATCCACATAATCCTTGGAAACATGTAGGACGCTGGCGTGTTAGTGGCAAAGGAGGTAACTAATATGTTTATAAATTATGAACATGAAAATAATGTGTATAATGTTACTGTTGAAAAACGAGATAATCATTTTTTTATAACTTATGATAACGCAGAATACAAAGCCCAAGCTGAAGAGTTAAAACCAGGTCAGTTAAAAATCAAAATTGGAGATAGAATTTTAAAAGCAGTAATAACACATGGAGATAATGAAAAATTTGTTTTTGTAGATGGAAATGTTTACAAGGTAAGCCGTGTAGAACTCACTGCCACTAAAAAAACTCGTACTAAAGAAGAAGGTAGCCTTAGCTCACCTATCTCTGGAAAAGTTGTTAACGTCAAAGTAAAAAAAGGAGCCAAAGTAAAAAAAGGCGATGTCCTAATGGTAATTGAAGCTATGAAAATGGAATATCTTATTCGTGCTCCTTTTAAAGGCAAGGTTAAAAAAATCAATTTCAAAGAAAATGATCAAATAGAAATCGGGGAAGAAACCGTGGAAATTGGTAATTAATTTGGAGGAAAAAATATGGATGTAATTGAGAGTAATATTGATGCCTCAAGTAAGGAATATAAAGAAAATTTCAAACGTTATGAATTACTTGTAAAAGATTTAAAAGACAAAATTGCAAAAGCTCAAGAGGGAGGAGGGGCTGAAAAAATAAAACTTCATAAAGAAAGAAACAAAATGCTTGTACGCGAGCGTATCGATGCTTTAATCGACCCAGACACCCCATTTATGGAGTTTAATACATTAGCTGGCCATGGGCTCTATAATGATAAAGCACCATGCGCAGGTATTGTTACAGGTATTGGCGTTGTTCATGGTCGAGAAGTTGTGATCGTTGCAAATGATGCAACTGTTACAGGTGGAACATATTATCCAATGACCGTAAAAAAACATTTACGTGCTCAGGAGATTGCTATGGAAAGTAATCTTCCATGCATTTATCTGGTTGATAGCGGCGGTGCTTTTTTACCGATGCAGGATGAGGTTTTTCCTGATCGTGAACATTTTGGCAGGATTTTTTACAACCAAGCTGTAATGAGTTCTATGGGTATACCTCAAATTGCTTCCGTGATGGGTAGTTGTACTGCAGGTGGTGCTTATGTCCCTGCGATGAGTGATGAAACTGTTATTGTTAAAGGAAATGGAACTATTTTCCTTGGTGGTCCACCCTTGGTGAAAGCTGCAACTGGTGAAGAAGTTAGTGCTGAAGATCTTGGAGGTGCAGATGTTCATTGTCGTGAGAGTGGTGTATCTGACCATTATGCTCATGATGATCATGAAGCAATAGGTATCACTAGGAATATAGTAGAAAACTTGAACCGACCTGAAAAGACTAATTTAGATGTCTGTAAACCCGAAGAGCCTATATATGATATAAAAGAGATATATGGAATTATTCCAAAGGATTCAAGAAGACCATTTGACGTCCATGAAATTATCGCTCGTGTGGTTGATGGATCTAAATTTCATGAGTTCAAATCGTTATATGGAACAACTATTGTCTGTGGCTTTGCAAGGATTATGGGATACCCTGTTGGAATTCTTGCAAATAATGGTGTTTTGTTTTCAGAATCAGCATTGAAGGGCACTCATTTTATTGAAATGTGCTGTCAGCGTAAAATACCACTTGTCTTTTTACAGAACATTACAGGATTTATGGTCGGACGAAAATATGAATCAGGTGGTATAGC
>CAZKUB010000099.1:0-8345 GCA_964555835.1 uncultured Thermoplasmatales archaeon | reverse complement strand
TCAAAGGTTTAGGCTCCATCTGCATGGAATCAACATAGAAACGAATTACAGGTGCAGTAAGTTCTGGTCTAAGTGCAAGGTCTCGTCCACCTTTATCTTTAAATGAATATATTTCATCTAGTATACTCTCACCAGATTTTGCAGTGAACAGTTCAAGTGTTTCAAAAGTAGGGGTTTGTATCTCGTGATATCCAAAGGAATTAAATGTTTTTCTCATTTCTTCTTCAACGTATCTTCGTTTGATCATTTCTGCGGGTTTGAAATCCCTTGTGCCTCTTGGTATCTGAAACATACTTGGTTTTGAATGAAAAACTTGCTTAATATTGTTTCGAAAAGACAAGTTTTACAAAAAATCCACTTCTTATTTTTAATATCTGACTAAAGAATTTATATAACTAAAGAAAAAAGTGAATAAAGACATGATTTGTGAAATAAGATTTTATTTTAATCTTTTTTTCATGAATTTCTCTATTTTGTCAAATGCTTCTTCAAGAACATCCATTGTTGGAAGAATCACTGCTCTGAAATGGTTTTTACCATATGTTTTACAAAAACCTGAACCGTGTACAAGAAGTACCTGTTGATCATGAAGTAGGTCTAATACAAAGTCTTTATCGTTTTTCCAAGTACCTTTTTGTATAGCATCTATCTTTGGGAAAATATAAAATGCTCCTTCAGGTTTCACAGTTGAAATACCTTCTATTTCATTTAGTCTTTTATATGAAAAATCACGTCTTTCACGTAGTTTCTTATTTGTAGTATCTATATGGTCTTGAGGACCTTTTAAAGCAGCGATACATGCTCTTTGACATACTGAGCTTGCACAAAGCCGTGATCGAGCTATACGCATAAAAGCATCTTGTATCTCATCAAGATCTCCATTATGATGAAACATTATATAGCCCATTCTCCAACCTGGTACAAGATACACTTTTGAAAAACCATTAAATGTTATAACAGGTACATCATCTGCAAGGCTTGCTGTTGAATGTTGTTTTTTATCAAATACCATATCATCATATATCTCATCTGAAATAATAGGTATATGATATTCACCGGCTATGTCAACTATCTCTTTCAGGGTCTTTTTAGAGTAAATAGCACCGGTTGGGTTATTTGGATTTATTAGAACAAGTCCCTTAGTACGATTAGACATCTTTTTTCGTATGTCATCGATATCTGGCTGCCAGCCTTCTTCTTCCACACATCGATAGGCAATTGGCAATGCACCGTTAAAACGTGCAAGTAATGTATACTGCGGATATGTAGGCCCGGGGATAAGAATTTCATCTTTTGGATCTAATGAAGCATTAAGAAGTATTTGCAATGCTTCTGTAACACCTGTTGTGATACATATATCATCTGTTGAATAATCAACATTATTTCTCTTTTTTTCCCGTTCAACAATTGCTTGTCTAAGCTCATGATATCCTTCAGACGGTGCATAACCATTATAATTCTGATTTGCAGCTTCATACAATGCATCTTTCATATGTTGAGGCGTATCAAAATCATACTGGTTAGGATCACCTATATTCAAATGGATTATTTTTTTACCTTGTTTTTCAAGTTTTTTAGCAGGTACTACTACTTCCCTTATAGCATAAGATATTCCTTGAGATCTTTTAGCAGCTTTTATCATATAAAAACCTCCGGGTGAAAGCTGATATTAAAAGGTGTAATATATATTTAATGGTAAAAAACAAATAAAAAAGCTAGTTTATCTTAGAATTATAGGAAATATCTTTTATTTTAGAGATTTCTTAGAACAATAATCTTCTCGTATTATACCTTTGTAAGTATTTTTATCAGCAATATATTGAAGGTTTTCTTCTACAAATATTGGAGATCCATCTTTTTTCTTATGAATTGTTTTAAAAGTAATAGAGCCTACTTTTTTTGCTTTTTTAATTTTGTTTGTAATATCTTTCTTTGTTTCAAGAGCATCAATATCTGCAAGATTAAATGATAAAATCTCGCTTTTTGAATAACCTAGTCTCTCGTACATTTTTTCATTGCAATCAGTAATGTTTGCATTTTCATCTAAAAAAATAACGGAGTCAAAATCATTCTCTGACCATCTCTCGGATTTTTCTTTTGCAATATCTATTTTTATTTCTTTGGGTTCTTGTAAATTGTTTTTATCCTCAAAAACTGTATCAGAGTTTATCGATAAACCTGCTGCTACATTCTTTGTTACATCCCAGTTTTTAAAATTGTTTACAGTTTTTTGTTTATCCATATATTTTTTATTTATGTTTTCAGAGTCTTCAAATAGTTCTCCTTTTTTAACTCCAACCTTATATATCGCTAGTTTCAAACTAGCCATTACTCTGTTTAGTGAATCTGTTAAATTATTTATCTCTTCTATTTCACCATGCTCAAGTGGCACATCTAGATTTCCTCGTGATATTTCATTTATACTTTTAGTTATTTTTACTATTGGTTGTGTTATAATATATGAAATTAGAAACGAGATACAAAAGGTTACACTGAATATTAACATTATCAGAATTGCAGATTCATCGCTTTCAAAACCTTGTAAACCACCTATTATCGCAATTGGTATAACTGATATGGCAAGGCACATCAGAACAAGTAATGTCCTTAGTTTCGTTTTAACACCTCATCCAATTATTGTTTATACACGTTATCTGTTTTATCATTTATAATTCCTTTTTCTTTTTCATCTCCAAATATTTTACTAACACGGTTTTTAAAACTGTCTCCACTTTCAGCAGGAAGTATATACTCACGTACTAAAAAGTCAATATATTGGAATAAATCATCTTTATTTATTGAATTTTTGCTTTTAAGTTCTTCAAACTCGCTTTCTCCAAGTGGTCCTAGCTCTAATTGAAATTCCTTTTTTATTTTTCTATTGACTATTCCTCTCTCTGAAAATAATACTTTTATAGGCTCGATTTTTCTGACAGGTTCTAAGGGAAATGTAAAATAAAACTTACTTCCAAAATCCTCTTTACTTTCAACCCATATCTTTCCTTTTTGTGATTCAACTATTCCTCTGCATATTGCAAGGCCAAGACCTGTTCCACCGTGCTTTCTGCGGTTTACATTCTCAACCTGGTAAAATGGCTCAAAGATTCTAATTTGGTTTTCAGGTGTAAGGCCAATACCACAATCCTTAACACTAAACATTACATGATTCTTTTCAAGTCTTGCGTCTACTTCAATTTTACTTTGTTCAGGTGAAAATTTTATGGCATTATTTATTAGGTTTCTAAGTACCTGGCTTATTCTATCAGGATCTGCCTGGATCTTAGGTATTCCATCCGAGTTTACAACTATTTTTATTTTTTTCTCATTTGCAAAACATTGCATGAATTCAGCGGTTTCTTTTATGGTTTCAACTAGGTCAGTTTCTCTAAAATTAAATTTAAGTCTTGCTGCTTCAATTCTTGATATTTCTAGAAAATCTGCTATTATATTATCAAGTCGATCAGCATTTCTTGTTATTATCCTAATGCTTTCTTTTTGTTTTTTATTAATTTTTCCAAAATAGCCTTCTTCCATCATTTGAAGTTGAGCTTTCATAGGAGTCATAGGACTTCTAAGTTCATGAGAAGTAATACTTAAAAATTCTGTTTTTGCAGCATCCATCTCCTTTCTTTCCACCTCAAGTCTTGCAAGTGTTGCTGCTGTACTGTTGAATGCAGCTGCTAATTCTTCAAGTTCGTCGCCTGTTTTTATATCAAGTTTTATGTCAAATTCTCCTTTTTCTATTTTACGTGTGGCGTTATATAATTTTTGTATAGGATTAGAAATATTTTTTGATATAATAAAACCAATCAAACCTGTTATAACAGCCATTAAAACAATCATTGTTATTGTTATTTGTGCCAGCAAATTTGATATCTCTGGGGATAAACTTTCTGAAAAAGAGTTAATAATAACAGTGTAAAAAAAGATTATAGCAAGTGTCGGGCAGATAAGGCCTACAAGATAAAATAGTATTGTAATTTTCCGATTTAGTTTTGAAAGAAGTATGTTTTTAAGATTTATCTTTTCCCCATCTCTTTTTTTGATTTTTTTTGTCCCTCCGCTTGGTTTAATCAATGTATTAATTTGATAAATGTAGCTCTACACGGTCTATAAGATCAGTTACATTGAAAGGTTTTTGTAAGAAATCTACTATGTTGTCCTGAGAGGTAAGGCCTTTTTTTCTTGCATCTGATATTCTTACAACGCTCATGAATGCGATTTTTATATCTGTTATATTTTTTACAACATCAGATATTGACATTCCTGGCATCATTATATCTAGTAAAATTAGATCAGGTGTTACTTTTTTTAGTTTATTTAAGCAGTCATCTCCATTTTCTGCAGTTATTACGTTATAACCGTTTTTTTCAAGTAAAGTTTTCACACTTTCCCTTATATCTTCTTCATCATCTACAACAAAGATTGTTTTGGTCATTTTTGGTTCCTCATTAATTTTTTTTGCTTTTTGTAAAAGCATTTTTATGTTTTTTTAAATATTAATTTAGTGGAGTTATTTATTACTAATTGAATTTTTTATTATTTTATTTCTCAAAGAATCGTTTTTTTGTGTATAAAGCTTTTCACATTTTTGGTTAATTTTTCATTTTGACATTTTGTCATTTCTGTTATTTTGACAAGTAATCTTTAAATAACATACATGACAAGTGTTAACAAGATACATCATAACATGAAAGAGGTGAAAGAGATGGAAGATCATATAAAAAAAATCTTGGAATTTAGCATTTTTATAAGTCTTGCCACCATGCCTTTTATAGTAACAACCTCTGTTCTTGGGATAGATATGTTTCTTGACTCATTTGAAAGTCCTGAATCATATGTATCGCTTAAAAACTCAAATTTAATATCAGGATTAACAACTAATCCTGAAAATTACATAATAATACAGAGGATAAATCATCCGGATTTTAAAATAAACAAAGGAGACACTGTATTGTACTTTGATTTTGATGGAGAGCTTACTTGCAATAAGATAAATGAGGTAAACAACGAGATAGTATTCAAAAGATACTACATAGAACAAGAAACAGAGGATGAAATATACATATATACCAATCAAATTGTAGGAAAAGTAATAAAAGTTCTAGATGGAAACATACTAACAGATCTATCACTTAAAATATGGGACATATCTATTGCAAACTTAAACATTGAATACATAATATAACAAAAGAAGTATTCATAATTATAGTTGCTTATAATGAATGCAGGGTGAGGGATTTGAACCTTATTTCACCGGTGGAAAAGTAGAGAATATATCCGTTGATAACAAGTCTTTACCTTTTTTTGTTAGTGAAAACATTTTAATCTCTAAATTGCAGGTATTGGAACTACATTTCATAGGACATAGTTTACATCCACTGCCATATGTTATCTCTGCAAGTAACCCTTGATGGATAAGAGAATCTATCCTTGCTTTTAATGTAGATTCTCTGATATTCATTTCTTTGCTTATGATGTAAAGGGTTTTTTTATCTTGTATTTTCTTTAATATCTCTGTAGTAACATCATTCATCTTTTATCACTCATCAGCAATGTTTTTATTTTTTCTATCAAGATAAATATAGTATATTGCTACAAGAGAAAACGGCAGTAACAAAAGTGAAGGTATATATGGTCCACCGTATGATGCTATGAAATCTTCTGCTGTGTTAAACCATGCTCCATCCTCAGGACCTGGTATTGATCCAAGGATTATTCCAATAAGAGCAATTCCTCCGATAAGCCATATCATTAAACTTGCCATGACTGTTTTTGCCTGTTGATGAATATCAGCAAAATTCTTAAAACTGGATAGATAAAAAGCGCCTGCAAAAAACAATATTAACCCGCGCCAAAGTAAGAAATCTTCTTCGTCGCATATTATCAAAGACCCGTATTCAACACATCCTCCAGTTAATGCAACAATTAGCTCTACTATTCCAAATCCTAATACGATTAATCCAAATATTGCAAAGTAATATTTTCCAATTTGATATATTGTTTTTGCCTCCATTTTTTTATTGCACCCCCATAAGTGGCAGTATCCAACGTATCAGTCCACCCCATACAAATACGACAATCAATAATATTAGTAAGCTTCCCAAAAGAAATGTTACAACTCCTTTAAGTCTATCCTGCATTCCTTCTTTTACTATCATTGCAAATGTTGCAACACAGGGAAAATAAAGACTGACAAGTACAACCGATGTGATTAGCTGAGATGCACTCATTTCAATCACACTGAGTTGAGCAATAGCAAGGTCTTTTCTCATAAATGCAGTAATAAGTGGTGACACTGTTTCTTTTGGAACACCAAACCACCCGGTGAGAACAGGTTCAAATGCTAAAGCAAGCCAGTCAATTACTCCTAAAAGATATAATACATTGACTAAAAGTGCACCAAATAGAACAAAGGGAATAGCAGTTGTGATGAAACCTCTTAGCCTAGCCCATAGTTTTCTTGAAACGTTTCTAAACGTCGGCATCCTATATGGTGGAACATCTAAAAGCATCTCAGGAGATCTACCAGGAATTATTTTGTTGAGAATAAAACCAAAAACAAAGAAGCCTGCAAATAAAAATATCATAACAAGGCCAACATATTCAGGTATAACTTCAAGCATGACACCAATTTGAGCGCCACATGGAATAAATACTGCAAGAAGCGTCATCATCATAAACCGTTGTTTCTTTGTTTCAAGATTACGCGTAGCTGTTACCGCGGGTACATTACATCCAAGTGAAAGAATCAAAGGAACTATTGCAAAGCCATGTAATCCGATTTTATGCAAAACCGTATCTATAAGAACAGCTAATCTGGGTAAATAGCCGCTGTCTTCTAAAATGATAAGAAACAGATAAAAAGCAATGATTGCAGGTAGCACAACACCCACTGCTACAAATAATGCCGTAGTTAGAACACCACCTGCTTCGAAAGCTATATCACCAGTGTAATCTGCAGCAAATACCTGCGGATCACCAGCTAATATGTAAAAAACCCAGCTGCTTTTTTCTGAGAATTGTTCACCAAGCCAGGGAATCCAGCCGATAAATTTATCTGTTCCTGCGAAGAGTTTGACAAAAAAACCATCTGTGAAAAAACCAGCCACGGTTATAAAAAAAGACCAGAATCCATACAGAACTGCAAGTGCAATGGGTATACCCGTAAGTGGTTTAACTGTGATTTCAGCAATAGCATCCTTAAGCGTGTGTTTATATGTGCCATATGATACTGTTTGTTTAGATATTTTATCAATAAGATCCCAACGATCATCGATACTAAGACCCATTTAATTCTCACCTTCAACAGCATCAATTATCTTTCTGATATCAACAGGTTTTGCGTTTTTGATCTGAGAAACAATATCTTTAATACCTCGTCCACTAACAGCAATCGTAGGAACCACTGGAACACCAAGAACTTCTTCTAATTTCTTAGCATCAATTGAGATTTTTTTATCTTGAGCGACATCCCACATGTTAAGAGCAATTATCACAGGGTAACCTTTTTCAATTATTTCAAGTGCGAGATAAAGACCACGTTCAATTTTTGATGAATCAATTATACAAATTACTACAGAATTTTTGTTTTCCTTTAACATTTTAACAGCCACTTCTTCTGCTTTGTCCTTTGGTTCAAGAGAAAAGGTTCCAGGTACATCAATAAGCTGCATTTCTTCATGACTGACTCGTAGATATCCTTTTTCAAAATCAACTGTTGTACCAGGATAGTTTGATTCAGCAACATTTGCTCCAGTAAGACGATTAAAAACAACGCTTTTACCTACATTTGGATGACCCATAAGAAGAATTTTCACCTTATTTCACCTCAATAATTATTTTATCAGCAAGATTACGACCAATAGAAATAGAACTATTACCAACAGAAACAACGACAGGACCTTTTAATGGCTGTTTTGAGGAAATTTCAACAGGTTTATTCAAACGTAAGCCCATACCTGTAATATAATTTCTTATATTCTCTGGAATCTTTTTCACAAACCCATTTTCACCAAATTTCATCTCTGATAATTTCTTTTCCATAATTCACACCCGCATAACCATAATTCTATCTGCCATCCCTCGACCTATTGAAACAACATTTCTATCAATCTCAACAGTTACAGGACCCATATTTGAAATAACACGAACGATACTGCCTTCAGTAATCCCTCTAAGACAAAGCTTATGTAGATGATGACAGCCACCATCAATATCAATAATTTTAGCAATATCTCCCGTTTTTAATTGTGTTAACTTCATAAAAACAGAAGGCTTTTAGGGAATAGTTAAAGGTGTGCCAAAATAATTTAGGAAAAAATGATTAAAACCTAAAAAATTAT